>CALHZE010000001.1 GCA_938040915.1 uncultured Bacteroidia bacterium
GGTGCAGTTTATCGTGACCGTGTTACACGAGCCTAGGCTTCTCATCTTTGACGAACCGTTTAGCGGCTTTGACCCCATCAATGCCGAGCTTCTGAAGAACGAGATCCTCGGGCTTCGCGACAAGGGTGCTACGGTGCTTTTCTCTACCCACAATATGGACAGCGTGGAGCGCATCTGTGACTCAATAACCCTGTTTAACAAGGGGCACAACGTCTTGACTGGGGATGTGGCAAGCATTCGCGAGCGTTTTTCTGCCTCGCGTTTCAAACTCGGCTATCAGGGCGACGCGGCGGCGTTACAACAGGCGCTGGGGGCGGAGTGGCGTCTTGAGCCTCTCCCCGCAACAGAAACAACCCAATGGGTGAACCTAGAGAGTGACCGAAGGGATGTAAAGACCAACGAACTGCTCCAGCACCTGTTGCAGTATGTCGAGGTCGCGAATTTCTCTAGAGAGATTGCCACAATGAACGATATCTTTATCCGCGTCGTGCGCGAGACCTCGGAACACGACGCCGAGACGGAAAGCCCCTCAAAAGAAGAAGCCTAGAGCGATGCACAATATCCTACTCATTATCAACCGAGAGATCGCAATTCGCTTGCGAAAGAAGAGCTTTTTGATCTTTACCTTCCTTGTGCCATTGCTTTTTGCACTGATGGCGATTTTGCCAGCGCTCTTGATCTCGTTAGACTCGGGGAAGCATTACACCATTGGGGTGGTCGATCATTCGCACCATATAGCCGATTCGCTTCACACGTCGGGGAACGTGACATACGTCAAAGAACAGGATTCGGTTACCGACATCTCGGCTTACCTCACCGCAAAGGGCTATAATGCGCTTTTGGTGATAGGGGCAAATCTGGTGGACAACACCCATGATGCGACGCTCTATAGCCTTCGCACCTTGGCGATGGAAGCCTCTGAGCGTGTAGATCGCGACTTACAACAAATTGTGCGCGATTATCGCATTGCGGGCTTTCAGATCGAGGGGCTTGAGGAGATTCTCAAGAGAGCGAACGTTGACATTGACTGCCGAGCGGTGGTTTTGAACGAGGCGGGCGAGGAGTCGGAAACCAACTCAGGGATGGCGCTCGCGATTAGCTACATCCTTGGTGGGTTAATCTATGGGTTGATCGCCGCATCGGGCGGTATGGTCATGACGGGGGTTATCGAGGAAAAGCATAACCGTATCGTGGAGGTCTTGGTTTCGAGCGTGCGTTCTTTTGACTTGATGATGGGGAAGATACTGGGAGTGGCGACCGTCTTTCTCATCCAGATTGTGTTGTGGATTGTGGTGACGTTTATCTTAGTGAATGTCGCCGCAGGGCTTTTTCATTTCGGCTCTCCTGCCGATGTGCAACAGGTGGCGACACAGATGACGCAGACCGACCCCTCGGGGATGAGCTCGAAGCTGGTCTCTACCTTCCAGTCGTCGTCGCTACAAGAGATCTTGAAGCCGCTGGAGAGTATCCACTTTACCGAATTGATCGTGGTCTTCCTTTTCTTCTTCTTTGGGGGGTATTTCCTTTACTCGTCGATGTATGCTGCCATCGGCTCGGCGGTAGAGGAAGACTCAGATGCGCAGCAGCTGCTCCTTCCGGTGACCATCCCGTTATTGATCGGTTTTTTGGTCTTGATGTCTATCGGTCGTTCGCCAGATAGTGCGCTCGGCTTTTGGTTTTCTATGATCCCCTTTACCTCGCCGATTATCATGCCGGCGCGCGTGGCCTATGGCGTTGACACGTGGGAGGTCTTTCTTTCGGGCGCGATTCTCCTAGTGACGTTTGTGGCTATGACGTGGCTCGCCGCGAGGGTCTACCGTAATGGCATCCTGCAGTATGGTCGGAAGTTTGGCTGGAAAGACATCTTGCGGTGGATGCGTCGCTAGTAACTTCTTTACCGTTCTTTCGTCTTTTGAGAAAAACGAGTCATAGCGTCGCAGATGAAACACTTGCTTTTCCTAGCGCTTTTGTCGCTTTTAGCCTATTCCCTTTGGGCACAGAAAACCCAACCGTTAACGGGGCGCGTGGTCGACGAAGAGGGAAAGGCGGCGTCTTATTGCAACGTGCTCGCGTTACGCGCAGATAGCACGGTGTGTGCGGCTGTGGTTACCGATCTTGAGGGGCGCTTTGCGCTCACTGCCCCGATTGAGGCGCGCTGGATAGCATTCCGTTACGTCGGTTATAACGAAGTCTTGTTTGCTCCCTCAGCACTCCCCGAGCAGGTCGTTTTAACCCCAGAGGAAATAGAGGTGGGCGACGTGGTGATTAGGGCGCAGCGCCCTAAAGTTGAAATGCGGCATGGGGTGCTGGAGATGGGGGTACAGGGGACGTCGCTCGTTCATAAACCGTCGATTTATAAGGTCATTGGGGCATTACCTGGGGTGCAACTCAAGAAGGAGAGCGAGCTGTCTCTGTTGGGAGGCGGGAAATATCTTATCTATATCGACGGACGGCAGGTGCAAGACGAGGCGGAGTTGGCGACCATCGATGTCAAGAACCTCCGTTCGGTAAGTATAGACCCTACCCCTGGGGTGCGGTATGGGAGCGATGTGAAGGCGGTCATCAAGATCCGGACACTCGCGCCCCTTCCTGGCGTGGGAGTGACGCTCTCCTCGCGGGTGCGTCGTGGCAATTGGTGGCGCACAGACCACGACCTCAAGCTCGGTTATTCGCGGGGGATGGCTTATTACTATGCTGCGTTCTCCTACGACTACCGTGCCATAAGGGTGGTAAAGAGCGTGGAGGCAGACTTCCTTCGGAGTGAGGGGACTTCGCTTGCCGAGCGCTTGGAAACGACATCGTGGCAACGAGACTCCTCACAGACGGGACGGTTGACGGTGGGGGTAGACCTTACGCCGACGGATAACCTCCTGCTTGGGGTGCGATATGATGGGAATATGCACCAGTTGGATGGGACGACGCAAGAACGTTCGTTAGCTCACAGGGGCTCGACGTTGCACGATGATGTTACCTCGCACGGACGTATGACCAAACGCCCCTATTCGCACCACCTCTCGGTTTATGGAGATCACGCCTTTGCCGAGCGCTGGAAGTGGACTTTGTCTGGCGACTACTACACCAAGCGACTCAATGATACGCAGCACACCACCGAACGGAGCGATATCTATAATACAACCCATTTATACCCGACGCGCAACCAGTCAGATTATGACCTGTTGCAGGTAGACCCGATCTTGACATACACGTTCCCCAATCAGTCTACGTGGGAGCTGGGCGGCGAGGTCGCTAAGATTTGGGGCAAGGGAGACCAAATCGATGGGATTCCGGAGCGGCGCACGACAGACTATACCAATTCGGAAACCACGTATGCCGCCTTCGTTTCTAACAGCTTTCCGGTCGGTGGTTGGTATGTAAAGCTTGGGGTGCGTTACGAATACCTGCGTAGCGAGTTGATAGACAAACTCACGCCGTCAGGCTCGCTCCTGCGTAACTACTCAGACTTTTTTTACTCAGCATCGCTCTCGGGAAATATCGGCAAGACGAATCATAGCCTACAGTTAGCCTCGTCAACCCAACGCCCCTCTTTGCAACAGATGAATGGCTATACCTACCACTCGAGCTCGTATCTCATCCAAGAAGGAAACCCCAAGCTGACGCCACAAGAGGATATCTCGTTGAGCTACTCCCTCGTATGGAGTCCCCTCTACTGGCAAACTCGCTACACCTATACCCGTGATCTTATTACCTCAGACTTCCGCGTGAACCCAAACCTCAAGAATGCCTACATCATCTCCAACGCTAACTTCCGTTCGGCACACAGCTTGCAGAGCGTCGTCGGGGCAAACCTCCAGTTCGGTTTTTACGAGCTTGGGCTGCAGGGAGCGTTTGGGCTGCAGAAGGTCGACACACGCCGCGAGGAGGGCTATGTCAGACAGTTGCCTATCTATATGGGCAAGGTTACGAACACGTTTAACCTCCCATGGTCGCTTTCTGCAGAGGTGGAATATGCGTATACGAGTCCGTGCACTGCGTTAATCTATGAGATTACGGAGACGCACGACCTCTCTTTTTATCTTTCAAAGAGCTTCCTAGACGACAAATTGCGCCTTTCGCTTTATGTGAACGACATCTTGGATTACGAAGGCAATGATATCTCGACCACGCTCAACGGTCTTCGTCTGCATCTGGAAGATACGGAGGCAGACACGCGATACGTTGCCCTCCGCCTGCAGTGGAATTTCCAGTCGCTGAAGAGAGAGCGGAGCAAGAATGCCGCCCAACAGAACATCAATCGTTTGTAAGCATGGAATATACAGCCCAGTGGGATGCACTTATAGCCCTTGCCCTGCAAGAAGATGTGGGGAGTGGTGACGTGGCGACGCGCGCCCTCATCCGTCCCCAATCGATGATCACTGCCCGTTGGGTTGCAAAGGCAGAAGGGGTACTTTCTGGACTAGAGGTGGCTCTTCGCGTCTTTCAAACCCTCGATTCGCGTATCACGATGGAAAGTGCTTTTGGGGCAGGTGAGCGTGTGAAGGCGGGGGATACGGTCGCTACGTTCCGTGGGGACTATCAAGCGCTCCTGACGGGCGAGCGTACGGCACTGAATTTCGTGCAACGAATGTCGGGGATCGCTACTGCGACGCGAGCCTTCGTTGACGCGATTGGCGATTTACCGACTCGTCTTTTAGATACGCGAAAGACACTCCCCGGGCATCGCGTTCTTGATAAACAGGCTGTGAGAGACGGAGGAGGAACGAACCACCGCATGGGGCTATATGACCTTGCGATGATTAAGGATAACCATATCGTGGCTGCAGGGGGGATCACCGCTGCGGTAAAGGCGGTGAGAGCAGCAATCCCTGCTTATTTGCGCGTTGAGGTAGAAACCTCTTCGCTTGCGGAGGTCTCGGAGGCGTTGGAGGCTCGTGCGGATATCATTATGCTAGACAATATGTCGCTGGAGATGATGCGCGAGGCGGTGGCATTGATAGCACATCGTGCTTTGACGGAGGCTTCGGGGAATGTGACCGTCGAGCGGGTGAGAGCAATTGCCGAGACGGGGGTAGATTTTATCAGTACTGGGGCGATTACCCATAGTGTGAAGGCTCTGGATATCAGTATGAAGTTTTAGCGCCGAGCGCGCTCTCAAAACGAATGAGATGACAACATCCATTACCGATCTGAAACAGAAGGCGCTATTAGAGGAGCTGACAGAGCTCCGTCGTACGAAGCGGGCGCTCTTGTTGGGGCACTACTATGCACTCCCCGAGGTGCAGGAGGTATGTGACTATGTGGGCGATTCGCTCGGGCTTTCGCGGGAGGCGGCAAAGGCTGATGCCGATATTATCGTCTTTTGTGGTGTGCACTTTATGGCAGAGACCGCCTCTATCTTGGCGCAAGATAAAAAGGTGCTGTTGCCTGCGGCGGAGGCAGGGTGTTCGTTAGCCAATGGGATAACGGGCGAGCAGCTTGCGAGCTGGAAGGAGGCACACCCTGACCATTTTGTGGTGGCGTATGTCAATACGACGGCAGAGGTTAAGGCCTATACGGACTGTTGCTGTACGTCGGCGAATGCCCTCGAGGTGGTAAAGCACTATGCGGGAGGGCGTCGCATTATGTTTGTACCAGACCGTAATTTAGGGAGTTACATCCGCCTTACCACGGGGTTAGATATGGAGCTTTGGGACGGTGCTTGTCATGTCCACAATGAGTTTACGACGGCGGTTATCAAGGCGCGGATGGCACAGTATCCCGAGGCGCGCGTTTTGGTACACCCCGAAAGCGCGGGGGCTGCTGATGAGGCTATCCGTAAAGATCCGCGGGTCTTTATCTCGTCTACGACGGGGATGATCAAGGAGGCGGCGCGCTGCAAAGAGCAGCAACTGTTGGTGGTGACGGAAGAGGGGGTGTTGTACAAGATGCAGGAGGCTGCCCCAAATAAGGAGTTGATACGCATTGCTCCGACAGCACAGTGCGAGCACATGAAGCATGCGACATTGGAAACCGTTGTGGCGTGCCTTCGCGAAGAACGGAATGAGGTGCGAGTGCCGGCAGACCTCGCCGCACGCGCGCGCTTGTCTATTGACCGGATGCTGGAGATCGGGTAGCACTGGGTGGCGAGACGCCACAATATCGGGAGTGTGTCGAAACTCCGATTCCCGTTCGGGAGCAGTGAAGCGTGTCAAAACGCTAAAAACGGGAGCATCAGGTTGCCCCTTACGCATAAGAACGGTGGCTATCAATCGTGTACGGACGCCTATCGTGTGCGTACGGCGCTAAGGGCGCGCGGTCGGTGTAGGCGGGGGCGTGTAAGGGCGTAGCATACTA
>CALHZE010000002.1 GCA_938040915.1 uncultured Bacteroidia bacterium
CAGCCCAATCCCAATCCCAATCCTGAGCCGCAACCAGAGCCTAATCCTCAGCCCGAGCCTCAGCCAGAGCCCAATCCTCAGCCTAATCCAGAGCCACAGCCACAGCCTAATCCAGAGCCCAATCCTCAGCCCGAGCCGCAACCGCAACCTCAGCCCAATCCACAACCTAATCCTCAGCCCGATCCTAACCCAGAGCCGCAGCCTAATAAGCCAGACGACGCTCCTGATGCGCCCGAGCCAGAAGGCAAAACACCCGATACGACGACGCCTGTGGAGGATGCCGCATGGGCTGATGTGATTGTCGCGCCGAACCCTTGTACGACATCTATACGTATTTCGCGACACACGGGCGCAAATTCTGCGAAGTATACCCTGTATAGCGTAATGGGAAGGGTCGTGCTTTCTGGCGCGTTATTTGCCCCCGAAACAACGCTTTTGGTATCACACCTCCCCGCAGGGGTCTATTTCCTACAGCTTCAGACGGCTGAGGGGGCGAAGCTATGGCGCGTGGTCAAGCTCTAGTGGAGGGCGGTCTTATCTGCGTAGAATGTTTATATTTGTTTACAAATTGCAATCTAATAGGAGGATAGACATAATGGCACGAAAGATCGTTGCAGGCAACTGGAAAATTAATATGTTGCGTCCCGAGGCGGAGAGCTTTTTCCAATCGTTTGAAAAGAGTATGGAGCGCATCCCCGCCGACGTTGAGGTGTATCTTTTCCCGTCCTACCCCCATTTAGCGTCCTTCCCCGCTGGTAGCCGTTGTGTGTTGGGAGCGCAGAACTTTTCCGATCACAAGCCCGGAGCATATACGGGCGAGGTCTCGATCGAGATGTTAGCCTCGTATGGCGTGAAAGCCGTCATCATCGGACACTCCGAACGGCGTCTTCCTTGTCACGAGGGGAGCATTGTTTTGGACCGCAAGGTACAGCGAGCGAGAGAAGCAGAGATGACGATCTTTTACTGCGTCGGTGAGCCAGAGGCTGTGCGTAACCTAGGGATGGACTCCGTGTGGCAATTCGTTTCGGTGCAGTTAGAGACGGTCAAGTTTGTAGACCCCGAGAAGCTCGTAATTGCTTACGATCTGGGCTATTGGTACGCGCAAGAGTGCGACCCCAGAGGATGCGGAGTGGATGTGTGCGCGGATTGCCGAAGCGATGCGCAAGCGTTTAGTGGTCGAGGTTCCCGTGATTTACGGTGGGAGTTGCAATGCCGAGAATGCGAAGGATCTCTTTGCACAGCCTCACGTCTCGGGCGGCTTGATAGGGGGTGCCTCGCTCGACGTCGAGTCGTTTACCGCCATCGGTTGCGCATTCCCTAGTGAAAAGTGAAAAGAAGGTGTCTCAAGACACTGTCGCCCAGTCTTTTGTAGGGGCGTAGCATGCTACGCCCACAATTTCGCGGCAACGCCACACATTATCTCCCGAACGGTTGTACGGACGCCCATCGTGTGCGTCCGTTTTTTTTTGACCGCTCGTCGCCCGCACGGGCCGTCCGCCCTTAGGACCCCGCATGGGCTGTCCGCCCTTAGGACCCCGCATGGGCTGTCCGCCCTTAGGACCCCGTACGGGCTGTCCATGTAGGACCGCTGCGGGCAACTCCCTCG
>CALHZE010000003.1 GCA_938040915.1 uncultured Bacteroidia bacterium
TTTTGTGAGGGAGGGGAGAGGTGTCTACATAGTCCGATATCTTATGTAGCTTTGCAACCGGATTGTTGGGCGGCGAGCCTGCTAATTTCGTGCAAGGATGGCGATGCGTAAGTGGCAAATCGAAGACTCGGAGGAGTTGTATAACATCAATGGTTGGGGAGGGGATTACTTCTCTATCAACGCCAAGGGTAACGTCGAGGTGAGACCCCACCCCGATTGTGTGGGGGTAGACCTTAAGGAACTCATTGATGAGCTTACGATCCGTGACGTGAGTGCGCCTGTTCTGTTGCGCTTTACCGATATTCTCAATAGCCGTATCGAGGGAATGAACAACTGTTTTAAGACGGCGGCGGAGGAGTATGGATTTCACGGGCAAAACTTTGTCATTTACCCCATCAAGGTAAACCAGATGCGCCCAGTGGTGGAGGAGATTGTGGCGCACGGCAAGAAATTTAACATCGGTCTTGAGGCGGGGAGTAAGCCCGAGTTGCACGCGGTGATCGCTCTCAACACAGACAGCGACTCGTTAATCGTCTGCAATGGTTATAAGGATGAGGACTATGTTGAGCTTGCGCTTTTGGCACAAAAGATGGGGCGTCGCATCTATATCGTTGTGGAGAAACCCAATGAGTTGCGCCTGATCGTAGATATCGCAGACCGCCTGAAAGTAAAGCCTAACATTGGCTTCCGTATTAAGCTTGCTAGCTCGGGGAGTGGTAAGTGGGAAGATAGTGGTGGGGATGTCAGCAAGTTTGGGTTGACCTCTACGCAACTACTCGAGGCGGTGAAGTTCCTTGAAGAACGGGAGATGCTCGATGCTCTTAAGCTCCTTCATTTCCATATTGGGAGTCAAGTTACTAAGATTCGTCGTATTAAGCTTGCGATTGAGGAGGCGGCGCAGTTCTTCGTGCAGTTGTCAAAACTGGGGTGTCATGTAGACTTTGTGGATATCGGGGGAGGACTCGGGGTGGATTATGACGGGACGCGTTCGCCTAATAGTGCGAGCTCGATGAATTATAGCATCCAAGAGTATGTCAACGATGCCATTAGCACTATTGTTGATGCGAGCAATAAGAACGGTCTCCCGCACCCCAATATCATTACCGAGTCGGGGCGCGCCATCACGGCACACCATTCGGTGTTGGTCTTTGAGGTGATGGAAAGCGCCACACCGCCCGATTGGGATAATGGTGAAGACCCCCCGACGGAAGGGGCTCACGACCTTGTGCGTGAGATGTATGCCATTTACCAAGATATCAACGTGTCGAGTTTCTTGGAGAGCTGGCACGACACGCAGCAGATTCGTGAGGAAATTCTTGATTCGTTTCCTCGAGGTCATGTAGACCTTAAGACGCGCGCGCAAGTGGAGTGCCTCTTTTGGGCGATTGCACGGAAAGTACTCACTTTGGGGCGGACACTTAAGCACCTCCCCGAGGAACTGAGTGATCTGCCTAAGATGTTAGCAGACAAGTATTTCTGTAACTTCTCTCTTTTCCAGTCGCTGCCCGATTCGTGGGCTATTGATCAGATCTTCCCTATTATGCCGATTCACCGCTTAGACGAAAAGCCTGAGCGCAACGCGACGTTACAAGATATTACTTGTGACTCAGACGGCAAGATTGAGAACTTTATCTCAACCTCGAATCGCGCCTATTACCTCCCCGTACATGCGCTCAAGCCTGGAGAGCCCTATTACATCGCCGTCTTTCTTGTGGGTGCATATCAGGAGATTTTGGGTGACCTTCACAACCTCTTTGGCGATACGAATGTGGTGCATATTTCGGTCACGTCGCGTGGTTATCATCTA
>CALHZE010000004.1 GCA_938040915.1 uncultured Bacteroidia bacterium
ATAAGGAGTATACCTGGTATTTATCATGCACTCTATCTGGTGGGCGATACGCGTGCACCCCAAATCGATGTCTTTCGCACCACCACGGGCAAGAAAGTCGGGCTCATGAGTGGGGTCTTGCGTAATGAGGCGAATGCCTTAGTACCCGAGGATGGCGTCGGGGCACTGCCGGCAGGCGACGATTATTTCCTTTTGAGTATGGATTGGAGGGGAGCAAACCTCTCCTGGAGCATCAATGGCGTACCCTACATGAGTCTTGAGGCGCGCGGGTTAGACACGCCGATGTATCTCGTCTTTGCCAGTGGCGTAGAGCCTGGGGCAACCCCCACGGGCGTGGCAAAGATGGAGATCGACTGGGTGCGGTGCACGGCTTATGATGCGTAGGACGCCCACGACGCTCTAGCACACATCATGGAGGTCGGCGTCTATGGTTGGGGGGTTGGGCATGAGAATTTCGACGCCTTAGCCTCGTTGTTAGAACGTTTGCACGAACGGGGCTGGGTGTTGTGGGTCTATGACCGGATGCTCCGCACACTCTATTCCCAGTTTGGTTACACGCCAGCGTTCGCGCGCCCCTATTCGTTTCGCGAGGAGCTCCCTAACGACCTAGATTTCCTATTGAGTATCGGGGGGGATGGGACGATCCTCGACGCCGCGCAATACATCTTGGGGAGCAATGTCCCGATCGTGGGGATCAACTTCGGTCACCTCGGGTTTCTATCCTCGCTTCAAGCCGCCACGTTAGAGCACTTGGGCGAGACGCTCGAGAGTGGTTATTATGCTATAGAGCGTTTCCCAACGGCACAGGCACAGATCTCGCAAGAGGGGGAGATCTTACCCTTTCACTATGCGCTTAACGACATCACGGTGCAAAAGAGTGGGAAGTCGATGCTCATCGTCAACACGAGTATTGATGGGACGTTCGTTTGCACCTATTGGAGTGATGGGGTGATTGTGAGTACGCCCACGGGGAGCACGGCCTATAGTCTGAGTGTGGGGGGGCCGATCGTGTCGCCTTTGTCGCGGGTGTTGTTGCTCTCGCCGATCTCGCCGCATACGTTGTATACGCGTCCGTTGGTGCTGGCAGACACCTCAGAGATACACATGCGTGTCCGTTGTCGCGACAAGGAGGTGCCGCTCATTGTGGGCATTGATGCGCAGGAGTATTCGTTTCGCGGGACGATTGATGTGCGGGTAACGCGGAGTCCGTTGGAGGTCTCCCTCGTCCGTTTTCGGGAGAAGAATTTCTACACCGCCCTTCGAGAAAAGTTAGGGTGGGGGAGTGACCCGCGGAATTGATAGACGGCGCAACTCGCGGTGTGATTATCTTCAAAAAAAACGGAGGTTTAGTCGCTACTGCAAAGAAACGCGTAATGCGTTGTACTTCACATTTTTAGATTATGCTCCTAAGTTCTGTCGTATGATTTATACGACGAACTGGATTGAGCGTCTTAATCGTTGTTACAAGCGGACTTTGTCTATGCGTGG
>CALHZE010000005.1 GCA_938040915.1 uncultured Bacteroidia bacterium
TGTTCGGCTCTTGTGTATTCCAAACTTAAGATGTCGTTGTACAGTGCCTCTTTCACTGTATCGGGCGACATGTTTTCGACCTCTTGGCCGGGCGTGTGCACGACGACACACTCGAGTTCGCCAAACTCACTGTGGACATTAACATTGTAACGTGCCATGTTTTTCAGTATTCGTTACTACAAACCGAACTCTTTACGAATGCGGTCAACATAGTCTAACTTTTCCCACCCGAAGAAGGTCACCGTCTGGGTGGCGGGTTCGCCTCCGAGGAGGAGGAGCTCGACGGGCGCCTCGTAACTCTTGCGACCGAAATGCCCATAAGTGGCGGTAGGGCGGAAGATGGGGTTTAGGAGTCCGAACCGCTCAACGATCTTTGCCGGACGGAGGTCAAAGAGATTCGCTACCACGGCGCTGATTTCGGCATCTGAGCAAGCCACACGTCGTTCCCCACGCGTGGAGACCATGACGCTCACCGGCTGTGCTACGCCGATGGCATAGGCTAGGTGCACTTCCACTTCGTCGGCTACGCCCGCCGCCACAAGGTTTTTAGCAATGTGTCGCGCTGCGTATGCTGCCGAGCGGTCGACCTTTGAGCTATCTTTACCAGAGAAAGCACCGCCGCCGTGCGGACAGCGTCCGCCGTAGGGATCGACGATAATCTTACGCCCCGTGAGCCCAGTGTCGCCGTGAGGACCGCCAATGACGAACTTTCCCGTAGGGTTGACCAGCAAGCGATAGTCTCTGCCGAAGACCTTGCGTTCCGCCTCACTCAAGCGGTCAAGCACACGAGGTAGTAGGATCTTTTGCACGTCGGCGGCGATTTCCTGCTGCATCATCGCCTCTGAGGGGAACTCGTCGTGCTGCGTGGAAATAACCAATGTTTCTAGAGCGACGGGCTTGCGCGCATCGTCGTAACGCAAGGTGACTTGACTCTTAGCGTCGGGGCGGAGGTAAGGCATTTCGCGCCCCTCGCGCCGGATCGCTTCTAACTCAGCGACAAAGAGATGGGCGAGGCTGATCGGGAGCGGCATGTACTCCGCGGTCTCATGACAAGCATAGCCGATCATCATGCCTTGGTCGCCCGCGCCCTGTTCGTCGTTCGTGGCGCGCACCACCCCTTGGTTAATATCGGGAGACTGTTCGTGGATAGTAGAAATGACGCCACAGCTTCCCCCGTCAAATTTATACTCGTTGCGGGTATAACCGATGTCGTTGACCACGCCGCGCGCCGTCTGTTGCACGTCGACGTAACCCGAGGTTCTGACCTCGCCCGCAAGAACCACCAACCCCGTGGTAACCAGCGTTTCACACGCCACCTTAGCGTAAGGGTCGCGCCGGAGAAACTCGTCGAGCAGCGCGTCAGAGATTTGATCTGCCACCTTGTCGGGATGCCCTGACGACACACTCTCAGACGTTAATAGATAGCTCATTTTCTAGACCTCCCCGTTGGGTTACTTAGTTTACCCTACAAAAGTAGGAAAAAATCTAAGCCTTTGCCACCAGACACTTCTGAAAACAGAGGAGGTCGGTATAGCTGCCATCGGGTTGTCGCAGCCACGCCTCCTTTGTTCCGAGGTGTCGATAACCCGCAGAGAGAAAGAGCTTTTGCGAAGCGAGGTTCTCTTGCTGGATCTCGAGGTAGAGATGGCGGAGTTGCATGCGTCGGGCGGCGAAAGCCTCCACGGCTGTTAGGATTTTCCTTCCCCACCCACAGCCCTGAATTTCAGCGGGGTAGACCACCATCCCGAGGCTTGCGTAACGATGTAGCCAACTAATGCCAAAAAAGTCGACCGCCCCCAACGGAGCATCATCGTCTTCGATACACGGCAAATAGCGGAATTGTGTTGCGGTGGGGATCATCGGGGTCTCTTGGACCATGCGCCGTAGCGTCGTTTTGGAGAGCGGCCCTAGGACGGTACACACATCCCAGATCTTGGGGTCGTTTTCTAGTTGGTAGAGAAAGGGGAGATCTTCTGACTCAGGGGCTCGTAAGCGGATCGTCCCCACGGGCTCGTTCATGGCGCGGCAAAATTTAGTATGAAATATTCAAAGCAAAGTTACGTTACTCTATTGTGAAAGTGCTGTGAACCCCCTATTTTTGCTGAGGGAAATAGCAATAAGCTTGCCGGAAAGGACGAGGGTATGAACAAGGATTTTTTTGATATTGTTTGCGATTACGAGGGAGATATTCTCCTAGAGACCGAAGCGCCCGCAGACGCCCTAGAGTTGTTCCAACAGTGGTTAGAAGCGGCGATCCGGGGGGGAGAGAAAGCGCCGACCTCTTTCGTTCTATCCTCCAGCTCTTTTGAGGGAAAATCATCTAGCCGCATCGTAAACCTGCGGCACATCGACGAGCAGGGGCTCTATTTTCTCACCCACTTCGAAAGTAGGAAGTGTCGTCAGATGCTTCAAAATCCCTACGTTTCGGGAGTCTTTTTCTGGCCCGAGGCGGGGCGTCAAGTTCGTTTCGAGGGGACGGTGTCACGCCTTGAGGATGCCATGAGCGACAAGCTCTTTGCGCGTTGCAATGAGGCGCAGCAACTTGCGGCGTGGTCTTTTCCACAGAGTCAGAGCGTCCCCTCGCGCAAATACCTAGAGACCTTGGTGGATGACTTCCGCGAAGACTTCAGCAATACGAAGAAGATAGCACGCCCCACCAACTGGGGCGGTTATTGTGTCCACCCCCAGATGTTTGAGTTCTGGCAGGGGCACGAAAACTTGATGCACGATCGGTTGCAGTACACGCTCTTTAACGGAACGTGGAAGATCGAGCGCGTGGCACCGTGAGCGCGTACCTCTCACCCGTTCCCTCCCCTTTGAGAATCAAAAAAGCGGACGCATTACGATGCGTCCGCTTTTTTTGATCGGCGTATTGAAGCACCTACGTCGAAGAGAGAGTTCTCATCTCACAAGAGTCAGCTGTTTGGGAAAGAGCTCTTCGCGATAACGTTTAACCAACTTCTTTTTCACGGTGGGCGGATCGCGTGCAAGGCAAGCCTCAAAGGCGTCGTTTAGCTTTACCCCATTGGAGAGTGTCCACTGATCCAGCGGTTGGTTGAAAGCAGTACAGTCGGCGAACATACCTCTTATATCGTTCACACGGCTCACATCCCACATAGCCAGCGGTTGGTTGAAAGAGATGCATGAGGCGAACATCTCTTTCATGTCGGTCACGCGGCTGACATTCCAGCTCCCCAGCGGATGATTAAAGGCTTTACACCCATAGAACATGCCCCCCATATCGGTCACTTGACTGACATCCCAGCGCTCGAGGGGTTGGTTAAACGATCGACAGCCGGAGAACATCCCGCTCATATCGGTCACTTGGCAGACATCCCAGCGCACCAACGGGTGATTGAACGGGCTAAGAGAGAACATACAACACATGTCTTTGACCTGCCCGACGTTCCAACGCTCAAGCGGCTGATCAAAAATCGCACAACCAAAGAACATGGCGCTCATGTTCGTCACGCGACTGACGTCCCAGCGCTCGAGGGGTTGGTTAAAATGGTCACAACTAAAGAACATCTCGTGCATATCGGTCACGTGGCTCACGTCCCAGCGCTCGAGGGGTTGGTTAAACTTGTCACACCCACAGAACATACAGCTCATATCGACCACGTGACTTACGTCCCACGCCTCCAACGGCTGATTGAAAACGAGACAATAAAAGAACATGGCATTCGTGTCGGTCACGTGACTCACGTCCCAGCGCTCGAGGGGTTGGTTAAAAGCCACACAGCCCGCGAACATGTCGCCCATATTTTTCACTTGGCTGACATTCCAGCCCTCGAGCGGCTGGTTAAAAGATTCGCAGCGCGTAAATAGACTATTCATATCCGTCACTTGGCTGACATCCCAGTGCTCTAGTGGCGAATTGAAAGCGCGACACCCACAGAACATCCCTTGCATATCGCGCACCTCTGAAAGGTCGGGGGTGTCGATCGTGTCGGCAAATGTCATACTCTTACACCAAGCAAACATGCCCTTCATGCTCTTCCACCGTACTTTGCCAAACTGTAAGACTCGTAGCAAGGCGTATCTGCTACCAAAGAGGAAGTCGACCGAGTCGCGCACCCCCATCCGCATATACTCGACGCCCTCGGGACCTGCCTCGACCACATACTCGCCGTCG
>CALHZE010000006.1 GCA_938040915.1 uncultured Bacteroidia bacterium
ATTCAGTACCTCCTTGGCGAGGCGTACTTTTACGGTCGCAAGTTCCTCGTTACGCCAGATGTGTTGATCCCGCGGGGCGAAACAGAAATGCTTTGTCACAATGTCCTAGGAAATAAAGGGGCGCTGCGCGGGCTCGATCTCTGTACGGGCTCTGGGGTGATCGCGATTACCCTAGCGCTTGAAAATCCTGAATACCGGATAGATGCGCTTGACATCTCTCCCAAAGCTCTTGCCATAGCCCGCGAAAATGCTCGTATGCACAATGTGCAAGTAAATTTTATCGAGGGAGACCTTTACACTTGGAAACCTGCGGAGGCGAAGCGCCCGTATGACTTCATCATTGCCAATCCGCCCTATATACCTGCACGTGAAGCCGCTTCGCTCCCTTCACGTGTGCGTGATTACGAACCTTCGCTTGCCCTCTTCGTCCCCGACGAAGACCCACTTCGCCCCTACCGTCGCATAGTGGAATTGGCGTTGAAGCACTTAGAGCCCAGGATGGGAGAGCTTATCTTCGAGGTGCATGAAAATTTTGCCGAGGACGTCGCCGAACTTTGTAGACAAGCTGGGTTTCACTGCGTAGACATTAAGTATGATCTGCGAGACAAGCCTCGTATGGTCGTCGCTGTAGATCTGTGGTATGATGCGTTTTGCAGGCTGCGGAAAAGATATGGAGGATAATCATCTCGTCGCCCTACGCCATTGGGCGGAGGGAGCATGTGCTCGACGCGAGTATTCGCAGGCAACCTTACGCCGCAAGCTTATCGAGCGGGGCGCTTCCTACGTCGAGGCGGCTGCCATTGTCGATGCCCTCGCCGCTGAGGGCTTTGTCGACGACCTGCGTTTTGCGCGCGCCTACGTTCATGACCAGTTTCACCTCTCCCACTGGGGCGTGACCAAAATCATGGAGCACTTGCGCTACGAGCACGGGATCGCCGAGGATACGCTCCGACTCGTGCGCGATCTGATCTCCCACGACGACGAGGAAGCGGCGCTCGTCGCCCTCCTCCGCCCGCGACTGCGGGGGATCTCGCCCCCATTAACGCTTGCTGCCCGTGCCAAATTAGCTTGTTTTGCCAACCGAAAGGGGTTTGCCTACGAACGCTTCGCCGGAGCGTTACGACAAGCCCTTAACGAACTAGAATACGAAGAAGACTCTAGAGAAATAGAATGAACACGCGTTACACGACCCTCTCTCCCTCCCTCCTCTCTGCCGACTTTTTACACCTAGGCGACGCTATCGACTTGCTCGAAACAAGCCGTGCCGACTGGTTGCACCTCGACGTGATGGATGGCGTCTTTGTACCCAATATTTCGTTTGGCTTCCCCGTCATTGAGCAGGTCGCGCGGCGGGTGAAGCGCCTCAAGCTCGATGCGCACCTCATGATCGTTGACCCCGATCGTTACCTCGAGCGCTTTGTCGCTTTGGGGTTACACGTGCTCACGGTGCACTATGAGGCGTGTATACACCTCCACCGGACTCTCTCGCGCATCCGCGAGTTGGGGGCTTTGGCAGGGGTTGCGCTCAATCCGCATACGCCCGTAGCGTCGCTAGAGTACATTCTGCCATACACAGACTTAGTGCTCATCATGAGCGTAAACCCTGGCTTTGGTGGGCAGAAGTTTATCCCTAACGCTGTGGACAAGATTAGGGCGTTGCGTGAAATGGCCGATCGGTCAAACCCCTCGCTTCTTATCGAGGTTGACGGAGGGGTTAACCCTTCCAATGCTCAGGCGCTTTATGAGGCGGGCGCTGATGTGCTTGTGGCGGGCAATGCGGTCTTCGGGGCAAAAGACCCTGTGGTGGCCGTGGAGGCCATGACGCGGTGCTAAGGGCACAACCCCAAACGGGTTAACAACCATGATTATAGGGGGGCTGTAGAGGCGTAGCGCGCTACACCCCTATAGCTCCCTTTATCTTGTTCATCTGTTCGCTGGCGGGGCGTGGTTATAAGATGCGGCGTGTTAATATCCTTATTTTTAATGATTGTGTTTTACTTAGAATGACTATACCTTTGCCGCGTGACTTTTACTAAAACAAACATAGTTCATCATGCGAGCTATTACTAAAACAGG
>CALHZE010000007.1 GCA_938040915.1 uncultured Bacteroidia bacterium
CCAACAGCTCCTCCTCAAGATTAAACCTCAGTATCTTGCGCAGAACAAACGCAATTTGCACGAGATTTTACAAGCCTTCCAAGTGACGAGTCGCGCCTTCGTGGCTGTGGACGTAGATCCGTAAGCGCTTGTGAGACGAACCCTTTGAGGGGTTTCCTTTCGGAAAATAGTCGTAACTTGCGGCTAGTCATAATGCCTGTGACTGGGCATAAATATGTGTGATACAATGAGATTACAGTTATTAAAGACGTTATTTCTGCTCCCGCTCTTGGGGTTGGCGTTTGCTGCCGTAAGGGAAAAAAGGGAGTTATCGTGGACAGACCCGACAGATAACTCTTACAAGATTGTGACGGTAAAGGCTGGCGAAGCGACAACGACGTTTGCTACGGCTGCTGCGCTGACCAATCAGCCTGCACAGGTAGAGGCTACTCATAACGTGTTTGTGGTGGTGAAGGTCGAAAATGCAGGGAAAGAAATAAAAACCGTGACGGTCGACGGGGCTACACCAGAAAAGGTCGCTGATGCAACCCTCGGCGCAGGCGAAGAGCTTTGGAAGTTTACTATGCCCGACGCCAACGCAGCAATCGCCGTTACGCTCCAAGCTAAAAAGTTTGCGCTCAAGTGGACTGCTCCCACGTGGGAGGGTATCCAAGCAGGCGACCTCACGATGACCGTGAAAGCGGGCGGTAGCGAGGTCACGACCGATACGCCGGTAGAGGCGGGAGCTACGATTGAGGTCTCTGTTACTTTCAAGGCTGAGTTAGAAAAAACGAAAAAGGTCGACGCGATAACACTCGGGGCGCTCCCGATGTTGTGGAACGCGACGAACAAGACCTATATCGCTAATATGCCCCCTGCGGAAACTGAGATTAAGGTGACGGTTGCCTCTTTGGCAGAGTTGTCGTGGACAACCCCAGCCAATAACAGCTATACGGTTGTGAAGGTAAAGGCGGGGGATGCAACAACAACTTTCGCTACAGCGACAGATTTGACAGCTTCGCCTTCTTCAGTAAAGGTTGCCGATAATGTCTTCGTGGTGCTAAAGGTCGAGGATGCAGGGAAAGAAGTAAAAACTGTGACGGTCGCAGGGGCTACACCAGCGAAAGTGGAGGGAGAGACCCTCGGCGCTGGCGAAGAGCTCTGGAAGTTTACGATGCCTGCTGCAGCAACCTCTGTTGAGGTTACCCTGCAGGCTAAGAAGTTCGCGCTTAAGTGGACTGCCCCCACGTGGGATGGTATCCAAGCAGGCGACCTCACAATGACGGTGAAAGCGAGCGGTAGCGATGTCACGACCAATACTCCGGTAGCGGCGGGCGCACCTATTGCTGTCTCTCTCGTCTTAAAGACTGAACTCGAAACAACGAAGAAGATCTCGTCGGTTACCCTCGGTGAAACACCGATGGTGTGGAACGACGCAGACAAAACTTACACTGCCAATATGCCCGCTAAAGAGGCTGAAATCGTGGTGAAGGTTGCCGATCGTGTCAATAAGGTGACGTTTGCTTCGGTAGACAAGCTTTATAAGATCTCGATGGTCTCGCCGCAAGAATCTAAAGAGAGCGTTAACGTGACCGAGGGAGAAAAGGTCGCTATGAAGATCGAGCTCGCTAAACTCGTGGTCCTTGACAATCGCCAGATTGAAAAGGTCATTGCTACCAAGGAGGGCGAAACGGGCGAGGGGGCGACCATTGAGCTCGTGCTAGACGAGATCACGGGGTATTACACTTTTACAATGCCCGATAAGCCGGTCACTATCACAGTCAAGGTGAGCGAGATCCCAACATTGACCTTTGCCGGAAAGGATAAAGAATATACCATCGTGGCAAAATCGAGTTTCGGTTCGTTGATTATACGCTCTGGGAATAAGGTCAACTACCAGTTAGAGGTCGCGCTTATTGTGACGCCTAGCAAAGAGTTGAAAGACGCTAAAAAGCAGGTGGTCGCTGTGCTTCTCAACAAAACAAACGGCGGCGATTTGGTCACAAGAGCTACGCGCAGTAGTAATGACAATGAGTGGCTCTTTTCTATGCCTAACGAAGATGTGACGGTAGAGGTGAAGATCGGGGCAATAGAAAAGAAAACGTTTACT
>CALHZE010000008.1 GCA_938040915.1 uncultured Bacteroidia bacterium
TTATTTCCTTATCTTTGATCCATAAATCAGTCAACCTAGATCAGGAAAAGACAGCCGCAAGGTGCATAATATCAACCAAACGGCGTGTACAGACGCCTATCGCGTGCGTCCGTATTCGCTTTTCATAAATCGTGTTTGCAGTGTATTTTACGCAGGTTTTGAGTGTCTCTAGTATTTGACTACCCTTATGCATTTTTCTAGAGAATTTGCTCCATAGAAACGTATAATATAGCCCCCCGCTGGTAAGCTCTCGGTGTCGACCCAAACCTCATGTCCCGATAGGAGCCCCGAACAGACCACCACACCCCCGAGCGTCAAGAGCTCGTAACGCCCCGCAAGCGGCTCTGAGCTCGCAATATGCAACCGATCGGCAAAGGGCTGCGGCGACAAGACAATAGAAGAAAATCGCGACTCTTCGACAGGAGTCGGTAGTGTGCGCAACTCGAGATCGACCCGCAGCGGGGCAGCACTCGAGGTCGGCACAGTGCAACTCCCCGTCAGCCACCCATTGTGTCGAGAGACCTGTAAGGCTCGCCCCTCACAACGCATCTTGTCTAAGACATGCCCCTCTGCCACACGCACCAAAATTTCCAACAAAGCGCCCTGTACGCAGAGGCTATCTTCCTCCACACGCGCCCCATTGGTAAAACAGACCACCTCGGCCTCACCCCCTCGCACCACGCAACGCAGCGGGCGCGTCGGCAATTTGCTATAGGCACAGGCAAAGTGCAACTCGGGTAGCGCATACTCTTCGGCAACGCGGTAGAGCGAGCTATAGACCCCCTCGTCAGAGAAGCCCTCAAGTTGCCTGCCATTGAGCAAGAAATGTGAGGGCTGGTAACGCCCACGCTCGGGGTGCAGAAGGCGTAGCCACGTCCCCGTGGTCAGTCGCGCCCCGTCGCTAAGGGTATCTTGTCCCCGCACCACGACATATTGCCCGTGTTCGCCGGCTTCGAGTCGTAAGCGCACCTCACGTCGATCGGTGTCTTGGGTGTATGCTGTTACGCGAAAGACGGGGTGCAGCCCCGCATAAGGGATGGTAAACTCGGCTCGGTAGCGTCCTTTTCCTTCACGCGCGAAGTCGATCGGCTCATGGTTGACGCGTAACGCCCCGAGCGCCTTCCCCTCAGTTGTTTCTACCTGCAAGACCACCGTCGCCCCCACGGGGAGGGTCATACCGCTAGCGATGGGTACGCCGCCTACGGTGGCGGAAATATTCGCCCCCACACCCTTTTCCCAAAAGAGCACCGCCTCACGCAGGTAGGGAAGCGGAGCGGTAAGCGCCGGCATTGAGAGAGCCCCCTCTTGGGCGTCGATCACCACATTCACCGCAAGCGCCACACGCGTCGCACCAAAGAGTTGCGGGAGCGAGAGGCGACACGAGGGCGAGGTCGACTGCGCTACCTCTCGCCATGGGTCATCTGCCCCACACGACATTTTAACGCTGTAATGTGCCGAGGGAGAAAGCCCCGACACGGCAGTCCACGAAAGGGAAAGGTTGTCGCCCTCCTCGGTCAACTTCAGATCTTTGGGCACAGGCAACGCAACGACCTCGGGCGAAAGGAGGGTCACCCCCTGCCGATCGGTCGCGCGCAGACGGAAAGCGCCGGTAAATCCGTTGGGTAAACGAACCTCGGTTTCTGCGCGTTGGAGGGTCAATTTTGAGACCACGGTCGTCCCCTGTAACAACTCTAGACGTACGGGAAGCGTAAGCCCCTCGACAAAGACGGGGCACGACGCCCCCACCGCCTGCCCCGCACGCGGCAAGCGGAAGGCTGGGGTTGCCTCACGTTCGAAGAACCAGACGAGCGCCCACTCCTGCGCAGGCTTGGGTAAGGCGCTAGCCACGACCTCTAGGTGGAGCGTGGGGGCAGGGTCATCTAGGGTAACTTGCTCGATATTGTTCAGATGGTCTTCGCCGCGCGAGGCAGCGGCTGAGGGTTGGTTGGGGTTTAACGTCCACGGCAAGACGAGCCCATCGGTCGAGGATACGCGCAGGTCAAGGTCGTTAATCAACGCCTTGTCACCCCAACGGTGGGGGCGTAGAGAGACCGCATCGTTCCAAACCAACATGACTCGCACGCGCGTCGTCCCATCGGGGACGGTCAAGTCATAGGTCTGGCGTTGCCCCTGCGCCTCCGAACGTCCGAGACGAAACCACCCTTGACGGAGCATCTCGATCATGTTGGGAGCATTGACAAGTCCGTAGCCCGAGGTGTAATCAGGGCCTGGGGCAAAAAGGTCGTCAGCGCCATTGGCGGCAAGGGCACGCAAGAGGTCGCTCCGCGGGACATCACCAGCGTGGTGGGTGGCATAAAACTGGGTAGCTAGGGCAAGAATCCCCGTTGCGACAGGGGTTGCCATCGAGGTGCCTGAGTAGGCTACGTAGCCCTCTTCGCGCTTCGTGCTCAAGACATGATCGCCGTGAGTCACGACTGTTGGGAGGAGGCGTCCGTCGTCGGTGGGTCCCCACGAAGAGAAGTCGGTCATAGCGCGATCTTCTGCCACGGCGCCGACATAGAGTAGGTTTTTCCCCCGACTGGGGCTAGAGGCATAGCCCGCTTGGTATTTCGATTGGCAGGCGCGTAAGTTGCGTTCGTTGCCCACGGCAAAGACGTGAGTCATGAGAGGGAATAGGCTTGCCACACGGTCGTAGGGCGCGTCGAGGTCATAGACCATATCCTTATAGTCGGCACAGGTCTGGTCGTCATACGCGGCGCCGTAGGAGTTGTTGGTGAGAGAGATATGGTAGTCTAGGTGCGCACGCGCCATCTCCTCCCAATCTTGGCGTCCAGGGGAATTTTCATCTTCTCGGAAGTTGTAGCACCACGCGTGGGCTTGTGGGGCAATGCCGCGCGCGTCAGGGTTGCCATAGCCCCCGCCGAGGAGGATGCCAGCCACGTGGGTACCGTGTCCATTACTAGCCATTCGTTGCTCGACCTGTGTATAGCGCCCTTGGAGGTCGGGGTGGGGGTCGAGGTTTTCGTCCCAGATCCCCACAGACACGTTTTCTCCTGTGAGGTTATAGGGTGCTTGGGGGGTAAGCGGCTCGAGGAGGGGGACGCGGCTCAGGAGCTTGCTCTTGTAGTCTAGGGCGCGTCTAGGGCGCGGGGCTGGGTGTACCCAGAGCACCCACGGTTGGGCGGCAAGGTCGTTTAGGGCAGAGGTGGGCAAGGTGGCGTAGAGGGCGGGGGTAAGCGGGTCATAACTCAGGAAGGTGCCGCCGAGGGCTCGTAGCGTCTCTTTCATCGCCCCCAGCTCGGTTTGTGGCAAGGGGGTCACGCGCAAGGAGAGGCGGGCGGCCTCTCGCTGTAAGGCAGACGATAGTTTCTCCTCTGGGGAAAAGGGGGTTAGGGTGGCGGAGGACGCTCCGAGGCTCGCTACTACGCGTTTGGGTGAGGTGTGGGAGCTTTGTACGAGGTAGTCCCCTGCCCCGAGGTAGTCGACCACCTCGATGCCGCGTGTTCGTAGCTCTGTTAACCTATCGACAGACATTCCCTCCCCGAGTCGCGCTCGCCAGAGGTGTGGCGTGCCTGCTAACAGCACTGTGCTCCACACAAGAAACAGAATCGTAAAAAGCCCTTGACGCATCATCCCTAAGCCTTATTTAGCTGCGTAAGGTAGGAAAAAGGTTCTACGCGTGGACGCCGCCCACTGACATTTTCTTATCTTCGTGGGAACAAAGGGGACAGGAAAATGAGCACACAACAAGGGTTGCCGATAGGTGTACAAACGTTTGAAGAGATTCGGCGGAACGAGCTACGCTATATAGACAAGACAAAATATATAGCGCAACTTCTACCTTATGGGTTCAAGAGTATCTTTCTGAGCCGCCCACACCGATTCGGCAAGAGCCTCTTTCTGTCTACCCTCCGCGCCTATTTCGAAGGTAAAAAAGAGCTCTTCGCTGGGCTCGCGCTCGAGCAAGCAGAACTTGAGCTGGCGCAGCAACAGAAACGCGAGGCGTGGGAAAAACGCCCTGTGTTGTATTTTGATTTGAATGCGAAAAACTATAATTACCTAGAAGCGCTCAGCGATCGTCTTTCCTTGCAACTAGGACGCTCGGAAACGGAATTTGGCATTCCGCGACAGCATGAGACGCCAGATGACCGTTTTATCCATCTCATCACGTCGTTGTATCGTAAGAAGAACCAGCAGGTCGTGATCTTGATAGGCGAGTATGACAAGCCCCTCCTAGAGACCATCACCGACGAGGAGGTGCACAATGCGAACCGTTCGCTGCTAAAGGCCTTTTACGAGGTGCTCAAGCAGTGTGACCCATACATCCGCTTTGCCTTCCTGACCGGAGTGACCAAGTTTAGCAAGACCAGCCTCTTTAGCGGGGTAAACAACCTAGTGGATATCACCTTAGATGACAAGTATGCTGCCATTTGCGGCTTCACCGAACAGGAACTCTCTGACTGCTTTGCCCCAGAGATCGCGCGGCTCGCAAACGCGAAAAAGACGACGGTAGAGAAAACCCGCGCGCGACTCAAGAAAGAATATGACGGCTATTGCTTCTCACGGCGTGGGGAGAAGGTTTACAATCCCTTCAGCTTGTTAAATGTGTTGCTAAAAGAGGAATATGACTACTATTGGTTCGAAAGCGGTACCCCCTCGTTTGTCGTTAACTATCTCGTCAGGAACGCTTACGAAGTACCGAAAATTGAGAAAGGGATAGAGGTAGACATCGACGATATCCAGAGCTTCCGTTACGGCGATCGGAATACGGTCTCGCTCCTTTTCCAGTCGGGCTACCTTACCATCAAGAAATACGTACCTAAGATGGATACGTTTATCCTCGGTTTTCCGAACCAAGAGGTGCGCTATAGTTTCTTAAAGAGCTTAGTGCCTATTTATTCGCATATCGAAGACTCGGCAGTCGGCGAGTCGGTACGGGGCATTTATCGCGCTCTTCTGGAGGGGGATCTTCGAAAGGTGATGGGGGTCGTAGAAACCGTCCTTGCGGGGATACCTTATGGCAATCTTCCTCGGGGTGAGGAGGGACAGCCGTTGCGGGAGTACTATTACCAGTCGGTGCTCTACGTGATATTCTTTTTGGTGGGGATGCACGTGCAGATAGAGGAAGTGGTGGCTACGGGGCGGATTGACATGGTGATACGCACCTCCAAACGGATTTATATTTTTGAGTTTAAGGTGATGACCGCCGGCTCGGCGCAGGAGGCTATTGCGCAAATCAAGGCGCAAGGGTATGCAGACAAGTTCCGTAAGGGGAAGCGCCCGATCCATCTCGTGGGGGTGAGTTTCGACGAAAAGAGGCGCAACATTGGGGAGTGGGAAGAGGAGATCTTTACACACGATGTGCGTCTGCCATTCCCCGTAGGGGTTTAGCGTGCTAAACCCCTACGGGGAATGGCAGACGCACATC
>CALHZE010000009.1 GCA_938040915.1 uncultured Bacteroidia bacterium
TGCGCCAGCAGCAATACAAATACTACCGCCGACGGTTGTTAGATTTTCCGAAGCCTTAGCGCCCCATCCCTATCTCTCTGTGCCGATGTCTACCTTACACCATTACCGGCTGATCGATAACTCGTCTGACGAGCTCTCTATGCGCTCTTGTCTGAGCGCATGTATCACAGAGGAGGGGATTAAAGAGATCGCGATCGCTACCGGCTATTGGGATGTCGTCGGGATGGCGCTCGTGGTCGACGAGCTCGAGCAGTTTTTGGAAAGAGAGGGCACATCGCTCAGGCTTCTCATCGGCAAAGACCCATACGTGTATGCCTCGCTACACGCGCAGCCTAGGTATAAAGGCGAGCGTTACCCCGACGACTACATCCGTACCGACATTCACGACCTCGAGCTGAAAGAGCCATACCAGCAGGTGATTGCTCTACTGCTCAGGTATATGAGCAACGGGAAGATCGAGGTGCGTATCTATTTGAAGGAGTTTCTACACGCCAAGTGCTACATCTTTAGGGGCGAAAAGCATTCGCTCGGCATTATTGGTAGCTCTAATTTCACTCAAAAAGGGCTCTTGGGCAACTCAGAGCTAAATTACCTCGAAACCGACGCGATGCACGTCATGGCGAGCCCTGTTGAGGGCTCTGTCGCTAAGGGACACCTCTGTTGGTTTGAGGAAAAGTGGGGACAAGCCGAGGAGTGGACGTCGACCTTCCTTGGGCAGGTCATCGCCCCCTCACCGATTGCTCGAGCTGTTGCCCAAGGCGCGACCCTCCCTTTGACCCCTTATGAGCTTTATATCAAGCTCCTTTACTTACAGTTTGGGGAGGTGGTGGATAGGGCGTTAGAACGGAAAATCGGGGACTATTTCCCGCCACAAATCAAGCGATATGCCTATCAGGTAGATGCTGTCAAGCGATGCCTCGCCATTATGCACGAGCACGGGGGCTTTATGCTTGGCGACGTTGTCGGGCTTGGGAAGACCATCGTGGCGACCCTCTTGATTCGGCATTTCCTCTCGACACCCGCTGATGATGGACGTCACCGACGGGTGCTTATCATCACGCCCCCAGCCATCCTCGCGGGGTGGAAAGATACGGTGAAGCGCTTTTTCGATAACACCCTCCCCCCGACGATAGACTTTGTCACCACGGGGCGTCTTGACGCTCTCGTCGAGGCTGGCGACCTCGCAGGAGAACCTGTTGAGGTGAGTGACCTCTCGGTTGACGAAGCCTTCGCTGCCCCTCTCGCACGTAAGCATTACGGACTGATTGTGATCGACGAGAGTCACAAATTCCGTAATGCTAACACGCAGATGTATCGGGCGCTCGATGAGCTTATTACTGCCATTTGCTCGGAGACGGGCGTTGCCCCTTACGTGGGGCTTCTCTCGGCTACGCCCCAAAACAACCGTCCTGACGACCTCAAGAATCAAATCTACCTTTTCGAACGCGACCGCAACAATAGCACGCTCAAGAAGGCGGCTGGGGGCGACCTCGAGCGCTTTTTTAGTGACATTGCTAGTCGCTTTGAGAAGCTCAGAAAAGATAGAGACGACAACGAAACGAGTCGCGAGGAGCTTAATAGGCTCGCGGCGGAGCTCAGGGACGGCGTCCTCGTCGACCTCCTTGAGCGACGTACGCGCACCGACCTCAGAAAGTTCTATGCGAGAGACCTCGAGTCGCAAGGACTCTACTTTCCCGCTATTGACGGTCCCCACAGCATCCCTTACCTCCTAGACGACACGCTTGCCGACCTCTTTGCCGACACGATGAATGTCATCGCCTCGCGACACGACCAGCCCTTCTCGCCCGCTTTGGGCTATTATCGCTATCGCGCCATCGAGTATCTTGTCCGTAAAGCAGATCGCGCTCGACACGCGGGGCGAGGGAATCGAGACGCCTCCCAAGTTTCGCGGGAGCTTGCTAACCTCATGCAGATCCTTCTTGTTAAACGACTCGAAAGCTCTTTTGCCGCATTCAAAGAGTCGTTGCGCAATTTGCTCCGTTATACTCAGAACATGATTGCCATGTGGAACAAGGAGGCAATCTTCGTTTGTCCTGATATTGACGTCAATAAGGAGTTGCAAGAGAAGAGTATCGATGAGGGGATCGCCGCCATCCTCGGCATGCTCCCACTCATGCGCAGCATCTTCTGGGG
>CALHZE010000010.1 GCA_938040915.1 uncultured Bacteroidia bacterium
AGATCCTTGCCGGACGCCCTGCGGGCTTCGAAGTCCTCTCGGGCGACGATATGCTCTCTTTTGATATGATTCGGAATGGGGCTCGGGGCGTAATCTCTGTGATTGGGAACGTTGCGCCGCGGCTTTTTGGTGATTTGATTCGCGAGACCTTGGAGGGAAAGGGGACGGCGTTAACCATGACGGCGTCTCGTCTGACAGAGCCTCTCCCCCCCATACTATGGGCTAAAATCTTTTGTGGACTCCTGTTCGAGGAAGGTAACCCAACGGGGGTCAAGTGTGCAGCGGCCAAGCTCGGGCTGTGTGAGAATCGGTTGCGATTGCCCCTTGTGTCCGCTACGCCCGCTTTGGAAGCCCGCATTGCCGAGATGCTCGATGAGCGGAGGGAACAGCTATAACGTATGAAGACGTTTCTAGGCTACCTTGTGCTCTATCTCAAGGGATTTTGTATGGGGACGGCAGACCTCATACCTGGGGTCTCAGGGGGGACGATCGCTCTTCTAGTGGGCATTTACGAACGCCTTGTAGGAAACATCGGGGCTATTGCCCAACCCGAGAACCTCCGGTTGCTCCGTCGTCTCCGTCTCGGGGCATATTTCCGTGCTGTGGGCGGAGGGTTTCTGCTCGCTGTGGTGTTGGGGATTCTTTCGGCAGTCTTTGTGCTTGCGCCGTTGGTGCGCTATCTCTTGGCGACCTACCCTGTGCGCGTTGATAGTTTCTTTTTCGGTCTGATGTTAGCCACCGTGTGGGTTGTAGGGAGAAAGGTGCGGCAATGGCACATCGGTTATGTGTTGCTTGGGTTGGTGGGAGTCACCCTCGGGCTCTTGCTCAATTTTGGGACGCCGATTGCGGGGGGCGACTCTTATCTTGCGTTCTTTGGGGCTGGTTTTATTGGGGTTTGTGCCATGATATTGCCGGGGATATCGGGGAGCTTCATCTTGATATTGCTCGGCATGTATGCTCGGGTACTGCAACTCGTGGTCGCGTTAGACATCCCCCATCTTGCGGTTTTTGCGCTCGGCGCGGTCGTGGGGCTGTTGAGCTTTTCTCGGTTGTTGTCGTGGCTCTTTGCTCGTTTTGAGGCGGGGATGCTAGCCCTCCTGACGGGGTTTATCCTTGGCGCTATGGTGCGCTTGTGGCCGTGGAAGACGATAGGAGAGGGGGGCGATGGTTACGCGTTACAGCTTCTTACGCCTGAGTCTTATGCGCATGCGCACGGGAGTGGGCATGTAGGCTGGGCGGTGCTCTTTTTCTTATTAGGTTTAACGGTGGTAGCTCTTTTAGAATGGGGCGGCGGAAGGAAGACCGCCCGCTAGGAACGCTCTCTTGTTATGATATTCGAAGAAACGCCGATTAGTGAGACGGTTCTCCCCTCGGGTTTGCGCCTCTTTTTTGCACCGAGCAAACTTCAGATAGGGTTTGCGGGGATCTACATCTGTGCCGGCTCGCGCGATGAGACCCCCACCGAGTATGGCGTGGCTCACTTAGTCGAGCACATGTATTTTAAGGGGACACAGAAGCGTAGCGGTCTCCAAGTGACGAGTCGCATCGAGGACATCGGGGGCGATATAAACGCCTATACGACGAAGGAGGAGACGGTGATACACGCCAACTTTATGCCGCTGTATGTTGAGCGGGTGCTGGAGCTTCTTGCCGACATCTTGTGTCACGCGAGTTTTCCAGAGAAAGAGCTCGAACGTGAACGAGAGGTTGTCATCGAGGAAATAGAGTCATATAAGGACGACCCTACCGAACAGCTCTTCGACGACTATGAAGACTTGATTTACCAAGGCTCGGAGCTCGGACACAACATCCTCGGCACGGTAGCGGCGGTCAAGAAATACAAACGACAGCACCTATTGAGCTACCTACAGCGGTCGTATGGCGTAGACCGGATGGGGGTCTTCGTTACTGGTCCGTTTGCCTTTAAGGTGGTAGAGCGTTTGGCAGCAAAGTACTTTGTCGATATCTCGTACCTGCCCGAGAGTCAGCAACAGCGGACTCTCTTTCTGCCGCACGCCTTACCCCAATACACGAAGCTTACGCGCCGTACCGCACAGGCTCACTGCATCGTGGGTGCGTTAGCGCCGTCGAGTGCCGACCCCAAGCGTTATGTATTGCGCCTGTTGAGTGAAATTTTAGGTGGGTCGGCGACTAGTGCACGCCTTAACAAGCGGATGCGCGAAAAGCTCGGGTTGGTCTATTCGGTCGAGTCGCAGTTGGGAGGCTTTACCGATACAGGCTACCTATCGGTTTATTTTGCCACCTCGCACGAGCAACTTGAGCAGTGTCAAGATATCGTCTATGACGAGATTAGGCAGTTGCGCGAGAAGCCGGTGTCGGTTGCTCAGCTCAAGGTAACCAAGGAACGCTACATTGGGCAGTTTTGGCTCGCGAATGAGAACATCGAGGCGACGATACTCAGCTACGTACGCGCCGCCCTCGATCATATCCCATATCACACCGCGTCACAGCTGATAGAGATTTGGCAGGGCGTCTCGCAAGAAGACATTCTCGCTTGTGCCAACGAATACCTCGGGGAGTCGCAACTCGCGACGCTGGTGTATACGCGCTCTTAGTGCCTCGCGAGCGCGATACCAAGACTAGAGAGCCGTCTTGAAAGGAGTGTGACCGCGAGTGGTGGACAGACGCGCCTTGTGTAATGTAAAAATGTGGGTATGCTCTTTTTCCCTACCTTCGTAGCAAGAACGAAAGGACGGAAGATGCTTAGACAGACAAG
>CALHZE010000011.1 GCA_938040915.1 uncultured Bacteroidia bacterium
GTCGCGAGGGAGAAAGAGAGCCGCCCCATTGCGGGGACGGCTCTCTTTCTCTTCTGCACTAAAATTAGCGTAATGAGGTCACTCTAGTAGTGGAATACCATTACCCTCCGTTCCGCGCCTTTTTGCCCCATCAAACGCACAAAATAGAGCCCTGTGGGAAGGAGTGTCGTATCTATAAACTCCTCCGTAGCGTGGAGCACCCCCGAGCGCCCCACCCCACCTGCCGCATCGACGAGCTTGTAACCCGCTTTGCCCCCCGTGGGGTTCACTATTCGCAACTGCGAGGTGAAGGGATTGGGCGCGATGGTGAGCGAGGCTAGGGCGGCGTCTTCTACCGCATTCCCCTTTGCTACGACCGTGAGCTCCCATGTCCCCTTGACGGCACTCCCCACCTCTTTTGTGGTGGCAGTGAGGGTACACGTTCCTGCTGCCTTACCTGTCACCTCGCCCGTGGCGTCTATACTTGCTACCGCCTCGTCGCTAGTGTGCCACGTGACGCCCTTCTCACTCGCATTGTCGGGCACTATGGTTGCTGTGAGGGTCATTCGCTCGTCTACCTCGAGCGATGAGTGCGGCGCAACAAGGGTGATTGTGCTCACCTTGACGACCGAAGCCGAGACGGTAAGGTGACAGACGCCCTCGACCGCGCTCCCTGCCTCGTTGCTTTGGGCAATGAGCTGACATGTACCCAAGGCTTTCGCGGTGACGTTTCCCGTGGCGTCTACGGTCGCTACCGTCTCGTCGCTACTATGCCACGTTACCCCCTTTTCGGTCGCAGAACTCGGGAGCACCATTGCCTTGAGTGTCAGCTTTTCCGCTACGCTGAGTGTTGTCGCTTGTGGGGTAACGACCAGCCGCTCTACCGGTACACGCCGCGGACGCACTGAGATTTGGCATACTCCTTCGATCGAGCTCCCCTGCTCTGTGGTGTGTGCAATAATGCAGCACGTGCCGACGCCCTTGCCCGTCACCTCGCCCGAGGAACTCACCTCCGCCACCGCCTCGTTGCTACTATGCCACGTTACCCCCTTTTCGGTCGCGGTGGTTGGAAGCACCATGGCCGAAAAAAGCACGCGTTCGCCGACCGTCAGCGAGGGTTGAGAGCCCGTAAGGGTTATCGCGCTGACCTTTACCACGGGCGCCTCGGCGGCAATGACGGTAAGGTGACAGACGCCCTCGATCGCGCTGCCTGTTTCAGTGGTGTGTGCGATGAGTTGACACGTGCCGACTGACCTAGCGACGACTTCGCCCGTCTCGCTTACCTCGGCTACGGCGGGGTTGTCACTGCGCCACGTGTAGCCCTTTTCGGTCGCATTAGAGGGGATAACCCGTACTCTGAGTCGCACCGCTTCGTTTACCTTGAGAGTCTTTACGCTAGGGGAGACGATGAGACGCGCGACCGGCGTGACCGCGGGGAGGATGGTGAGTTGACAGACGCCCTCGACCGCGCTGCCCGTCTCGGTGGTGTGTGCGATGAGTTGACACGTGCCTACCGCCTTAGCGACGACTTCGCCCGTCTCGCTCACCTCGGCTATGGCAGGGTTGTCACTGCGCCACGTGTAGCCCTTTTCGGTTGCCGTAGCGGGGAAGACGCGCGCTGTAAAGAAACGCCTCTCTCCCACCTTGAGCTTTGCATCCTCGGGGGAGACTGTTATGCGGGTTACGGGCACGATCTCTACAGGCGGCGTTATGGGGGTAACGCGCAGTGTGCACGCTCCTCGTTGGGTAAGGTCGGCGGTGCTGACTGCCACGATTAAGACGCGCCCTGAGGCAAGGGCGGTTACCTCGCCCGATGCTTCGTCTACGAGTGCGACGTTTTCGTTGCTTGAGACCCAAAAGACGCTTTGAGGTACGTTGCCAAAGACCTTGACTTGCGCCGAAAGGGCGAGTGTCATGCCTTCAAGCATCGAAGCTTCGGCGGGTGTGACCGTTACTTTTTGCACCGCCCCCACTGTGACTTGACACGTGGCACTCTTGTTGGGGTCTGCCACACTGGTGGCAGTGAGGGTCGTCCTCCCTGTCGCGACACCCACGACTACGCCTGTAGCGGGGTCTATGCGCGCAATCGCAGGGTGTGCGCTCGTCCACGTCACTTGTTCGTCGACATCGCCAAAAACGTCCACAGAGGCAAAGAGCTCCTCACTTCGCTCTCCCACGAGAAGGTCGAGCGAAAGGGGCGAGACGCTTATCTCGCGCACCCCCTTGACGATCACGGCACACGCCCCCATTTTGCTCGGGTCGACGGTGCTGGTAGCGGTCACCATCGTTTTGCCAACCGCGACGGCGGTGAGCTCCCCTGTGGCAGGGTCTACTGCGACCACCTTGGGGTCATTACTTGCCCACGTTACCGTGTTGGGCACACTCCCCACTTTTCGAACAAGTGCAGAGAGTGTCAGGCGTTCGCGAAGGGCAAGCGCAACGGTGCTAGGGAGCACAAAGACGCGCTCAATCCCACCTCCTACTGTGACTTGACACGTAGCGTGCTGGCTGGGGTCAGCAGTGCTTGTGGCGGTGATGGTCGCTGTGCCAAGAGCAAGGGCGGTCACTACGCCAGAGCCTTCATCGACCGCTGCGATTGTGGGGGCGCTACTGCTCCATTTTACCGTTTCTTCCACCCCGCCAATGGCGGTGACCGTGGCGTTAAGGGTCTGCGTTGTGCCGACCGTTAACGAGAGTGAGGAGGGGATGATTGTGACACTCCGTATCCCCCCTACCGTGACTTGACACGTGGCGTGCTGGTTTGGGTCAGCAGTACTCGTGGCGGTGATGGTCGCTGTGCCAAGGGCAAGGGCGGTCACCATACCAGAGCCTTCATCGACCGCTGCGATTGTGGGGGCGCTACTGCTCCATTTTACCG
>CALHZE010000012.1 GCA_938040915.1 uncultured Bacteroidia bacterium
GCTGTGGTTAACGCCACCACCTCCCTGCGGACTATCCAACACCTCTATCGTATGGGTGAGGCTCTTTACATTCGTCCCATCGACAACGGCGCTCGCAGCGGGTAACTGATAGCCCCCTGTTTCATTAAGGCGACAAATATAGGTTAACGACGTACGGAGCGAACGGTTGACCCTACCGTTAATCATCTCAATCTGCTGCATGGTCGACTCCATCGGCCCCTGCACCACCACAAGCGAGCCCCACACCGGGGGCTTAAACTCCTCTAACTTACCAGAAGCGGTAAAAACAACCCGAAACGGCTGTCCCGCATACACGGCACTCGGAGCTTCCACACTCAATTCCTGCGCAAACAGCGCATGCCCACCGAGCACACCAAGGAGCAACAAACACCACACCCAGAAACGCCAACGCGTTACCACGCTAATATATTGCAACATATACGATTCACTTCTCCTATCCTTAGTCCCGACCCGAAGCTAAGGGGGACACACGCCCCCCAACTCCCCTACCAGTCTTTGTCTGTTTTAGCACGCGCACGCGCCTTTGCTTTCGCCTTCTGCACCTTGGCTTGCAGAGCATTCTCTTGGTTCTCAAGAGCTTTCAAGAGCTGCGCGGCGTCCTCTTGACTCATCGAAGCCCCTTTCTGGGGTTGTGACTTCCCATCCTGTTTCCCCTGCTGAGGGTTTTGCTTCGAATCTTGTTTCCCTTGCTGCTCCTGATTTGACCCTTGATCCTTCTGTTGCTGATCCTTCTGTTCTTGGTTCTGCCCCTGCTGATCCTGCCCCTGCTGCTGGTTCTTATCCTGATTCTGCTGCTGGTCTTTGTTTTGCTGATCTTGCTGCTGATTCTTATCCTGATTCTGTTGCTGGTCTTGCTTCTGTTGGTCTTTGTTTTGCTGATCTTGATTCTTCTGATCTTGCTGCTTATCTTGCTGCTTATCTTGCTGGTTCTGTTGCTGTTGCAACATCCGGAGGGCAGCCGACAAGTTATACTTTATGTCCTTTGCCCCAGGATTAAGCCGCAGAGCCTCCTTATACGCCCCCACACTCTGCGCATACTGCTTCTGCTGGTAAAGCGCATTCCCTAGGTTGTAAAGAGCACTCGCGCGCACCTCATCACTCACCCCCTCGCGCCCTGCCAACTCTTTGTAGCTGCCAAGCGCTTCATCATATTTTTCCTGTTTGTAAAGAGCGCCCCCTAGGTTGAATTGCGCCTTCGGCGAAGCACCATCCACCTCCAGCGCCTTACGATACTCAAGCTCTGAGTCATAATACTTCCCCGCTTGAAACTCTTTATTCCCGCGACGTATAAAGCCTGCGCCCTCTTGTGCCATCCCTGCTGCCCCACAGACCCAAGCAAAAAACAACAATATGAGAAGCCGTTTCATGCCTTCGAACCCTTTCCGCCTAAAAGCTTATCCAGATTAAACCACGGGTGCTTTCGCTCAAAAATCACCTGCGAAAGTACAAAGAATAGAAAAGCAACAAGCAACGCCGACTGAAACTGTTCGTCAAACGCCGTATAAACGACCTGGTCAAACTCGGCACGCTCCATAGACTCTAGGTGGTCTAAAATCGGTTTCAGCCCAGATTGGAGCGAAGCTGCGCGCATGTAGATCCCACCCGTGCGCGCTGCAATTTGCGAGAGAGTCACCTCATCAAGCTTTGAGATCACGACATTCCCCGCGGCGTCTTTCTTCATACCACCGCCAAGCTCTGGGATAGGTGCCCCCTCGGGCGAACCGATACCGACGGTAAAGATCCGTATTCCTGCCTTAGCCGCCTCCTCTGCCCGCTGCAACGGATCCCCCTCGTGATTCTCTCCGTCAGAGATGACCACGATAGCACGACCCACGTCTGTTTGCGGACTAAACGACTTCATCGCCAACTCCAGCGCTTCGCCCAACTGCGTCCCTTGCTCAGAGACCATATCGCAACTCACTTG
>CALHZE010000013.1 GCA_938040915.1 uncultured Bacteroidia bacterium
CCTCGCCGGAGGCACATCCCAAGAACGTGTCATTTCGCTCCTGAGTGCCGAGCAGCTACAGAAGTGGCTCGCAGGGACGCCCTATACCCCATATATCATTGACATCCAAGGCGCGAGCTGGACCTACACCCTCCCCGACGGGCGCTGTGTGCAGGTCGATAAGAATACCTTCTCGCTCCCCTTGCCCGACGGAGCCGTAACGCTCGACCTCGCGCTTATCAGCACACACGGGACACCGGGCGAGAACGGGCTCTTGCAGGGGTATCTCGAGCTGATGAACATCCCCTTCTCTTCGGGCAACACATTCACCCAAGCGGTCTCTTTTCACAAAAGCGCCTGTAAGCGCTTCCTACAGGGGGTGGTACCACTCCTCCCCTCGCTCGATATCCGTCGATTTGAGGATCTTGATCTCGAGGCGATACGGCGCGAGATCGGCTTCCCGCTCTTTGTCAAGCCTAATGACAATGGGAGCAGTGTGGGGGTAAAAAAAGTGCGTAATGGCAACGAACTGCATCAGGCCGTGAGTGAGACCCTGCAGATCTCCGCTGACGTGATGCTCGAGCGCTTCTGTCCTGGGACAGAGCTCTCGTGTGGGATGGTCAAGATCGGCAACCGCACGACGGTCTTCCCCGTGGCGGAGATTCGCTCTCCGTCGGAGTTCTTCGACTTTAAGACGAAGTATGACGGCTCGTCGCAGGAGATTGTGCCGGCAGAGATCCCACTCCCGATGTCAGAGCGTGTGCAACAATATACGGCGGCGGCTTATGAGCGTCTTGGGTGTCGGGGGATGGCGCGGGCAGATTTTATTCTCCATGACGGGACACCCTATTTCCTCGAGATCAACACTTGTCCTGGGCTCACGGCTGAGAGCATTGTGCCCAAACAGGTGCGCGCGATGGGGCGTGCGATGCCCGATCTCTTGGTCGATCTTTTAGACGCGATGAGATCCTAAGGGGGGGGCTCATCCTCGACTCGGTACGGCTCGTGCCGCCTGTGTGATTATTCCTCGGAAAATACGGACGCACCACGTTGTAGTGCGTGTCGCGAAAATCACACAAGCGGCACGTTGTCACGCCTCTTCTCTCTCTTGCCTTGCGGTTCGCACGTAGGATCTCGGTGGGGGCGGTGTGCGGTGCTATATACCTTTTCTTTCGTTCCTCCGTTACTATAGGGTAATTCGTACCTTTGTCACACGATGCGGATATTTACGAAGAGTGCCCCGAGGGGCTGGAGGAAAGGCGGGTTAGGGCTTTTAGCCCTTTCGTTCGTTGTCGTGGTGGGGTGCAGCACCAAGACTAATAACGCCTATTATCGTTTCTATCACGCGTTTACGTCCTATTTCAACTACTATTTCAACGCAGAGGAGGCGTATGAGGCTGGGGTAAAGCAGGCGACTCGCGCCATGCAGTATGACTATACGCGCCCCCTCCCCTTCTGCATTGCAGGGCTTCCTGATGCCGCGCTCAACACGGGGGGCGAGATGGATAGGGTTCAGACCAAGTGTGCCACCCTCATCAAAGCCCACTCAATAACCGTCAAGCCTGCGCGCGGTAAGGAGGCATTGACTGCCAAGGAAAAGGCTTTCTACGCACAGAACGAATTTAACATTTATGCGCGTCGAGCGTGGCTCTTGATAGGCAAGAGCCGTCTCTGGGCAGGCGAGTTTGCCCAAGCCCGTCAAGCCATAGACTTTGCCATGACTCAGTTTGCCGGTCTTGCCGAGGGCTGGGAGGCGCAACTCTGGAAAGCGCGCATTGAGATGCTCGAGGGGCAAACCCTTGACGCGAAAGATCGACTCGCGAGTCTGGCGGTCGCCCCTTATCGCCCGAAAGGCAAGTTCTATACCTACCTTCTAGAGTCTATTTGGGCAGACCTCCTCGTCGACGAACAGAACTATGCCGAGGCAATCCCCCACGGAAAGTTGGCGTTGGCACATGCTCCGTCGCGCCTTGATAGGGCTCGGTGTCGGTTGGCGCTTGCTCAACTCTACGAAGAGAACAAGAATTACCCTGAGGCGTTTGCCCTCTACCAAAAGGTTGCCGGCAATGCCCCGAGCTATGAAATGAGCTTTAACGCCCTCGTGCGGAGCGCCTCGCTTGCGGCGCGGGTGCAGGGGAAAGGGATGGAAAAGAGCCTCCGGACACTTGCCAAAGATGAGAAGAACGCCGACTACCTCGACCAGATCTATTATGCCCTCGGGGAAATCGCTTTTGCCAAGGGCGACACAGTGGCGGGGCTCGACCTCTTTAAGGAATCGGCGCTCCGCAGCGTCTCTAATGCGAAACAAAAGGGTGCTTCGCACCTCAAGGTAGCAGAGTATTACTTTGCCAAGAGCGACTATTTCCATGCGGCTTCGTCGTATGACAGTGCTCTCAGTGCCCTCCCCGAGAGTTATCCGCGTTATGTTGAGGTGGCGAAGCGCGCAGCAGTGTTAGGGCATCTGGCGCAAGCCCAAGGGGTGGTGTTGCGAGAAGATAGTTTGCAGCGCATCGCTCGTATGCCTGAGACCGAGCGGCAGACATTTATCCAGAACATCATTGCTCAGCTCCGCGAGGAGGAGCGCCAAGCCCAGCTGGAGGCAGAACGTGAGCAACTCGACCGCTCCTTTGCGCTGCAGAACGAATACCGTCAAGGTGCTTCGCAACAGAACACCTCGGGGGGGAGCGGCTCTAGTTGGTATTTCTATAACCCCTCGACGCTTGCCTTCGGGCGCTCTGACTTCCGCGCCAAGTGGGGCAACCGTAAGCTCGAAGACAACTGGCGTCGCAAGAACAAGATGTCGACGGGTTTTGACGCCAACGACCCCAACCGGCAAGACTCGATCAAGAACGGCGGTGATAAATATTCGGTGGCTTACTACCTCGCCGACTTGCCGATGAGTGACTCGGCGCGAGAGGCCTCAGATAATGCGATACGGGTGGCGCTTGCCGATATGGCCGAGTCGTATCGCACTGACTTTAACGACCCGCAGCGTGCCATAGAGACCTACGACGAGATCTTGCGGCGTTACCCTGCGGGCGATGCTGCCGCTGAGGCTTGCTTTATGGCCTATATGACGGCAGATCGCGCGGACCTTACCGCGCAACGTACTCGACACCGCGAGCTACTTTTGTCGCAGTATGCTACTACGCCCTATGCACGCATTCTCTCTGACCCCCAGTATATGGAAAAGGTAAGAGCCGAGAAAGAGAGCAATGAGAAGATCGCTGACGGAGTCTTAACGGCTATGCGCGAGGGACGCCGTGGTGATGCCTATCGTGAGGCAAGTGCGGCGGTTACGGGGGCGACGGCCGACGAATATAAGGTGCAGTTTGCCCTCCTCGCGGCGCTCAACGCGGGGCAAGAGGCGGGGGATACGGTGCAAGTAGCAGCCCTTCGCTCCTTTGCACAAGACTATCGCGAGTACCCAGAAAGTAAGTATGCAGAGGAGGTCTTGATGGCGATTGCGCGACGCGACCTCGTGGGCGACGATGTGCCGCCGCTCATCATTGGCAACCAAGAGGTCGTTACCCAGCAAACAGAAAAGAAGTATGAGGTCTCTGACGGGGCACACGACCTGCTGTTGGTCTTTAACCCGAAGGAGAACTTCCGAGAGTTGAAGTTCCAAACCATTAGCTTCGGGGTAGACTATAACGTCAACCTAAACCTCGAGGTCGAGGACTATCCGCTCAACGAGAGTGCGACGTTACTGGTCGTTTCCTCGTTTGAGAACCACGCCGAGGCGGTCGCTTTTAAGGACGCGCTGGATGAGGAAGAACCCTTTGGCGAAACGCACCCCTTCTTTATCATCATCTCGCCTGCAAACCTAGAACTGCTCAAGGAACAAAAGGCATTCCTGCCCTACGTAGACTTCTACAAAAAGAATTACAAATAAGTGCGTATGGAGTTGACATTGACCTGTTCGTTGTAACTGTAACACTGGGTGGTATTGCCGCGGTGGGCGTAGCGTAGGTTGCGCCTACGATAACAAAACATAGAGATACGAATATGGGCTCTGCCAAAATCTTATGGGTTGACGACGAGATCGAGCTCCTTCGTCCCCACATCCTGTTTTTAGAGAAGCGCGGCTATTCGGTAGCCACGGCGACCAACGCAGACGATGCGCTCGACCGAGTAGAGCGCGAACCCTTTGACCTGATCTTCCTTGACGAAAATATGCCGGGGCTTACGGGGCTCGAGGCTCTTTCACACTTTAAGCGCTTGGCGCCCACTGTCCCCATCGTCATGGTGACCAAGAGCGAGGAGGAGGACATCATGGATCGCGCCGTCGGCGCAAAGATTGCCGATTATCTGATTAAGCCGGTCAACCCGAGCCAAATGCTCATCTCTATCAAGAAGCACGTGCACGAGCGCGAACTCGTGACTGTGGGGACGACCTCCGCTTACCAAAACAATTACCTCCAGATTGGCGACCTTATCAATTCGGCGCAAACCTGGCAAGACTGGACCACCATCCACCTCCAACTTTCTGAGTGGCGCGTTAGCCTCCTCACGGGCAATGCGCCTGAGATGCTCGAGCTCCACGCACAGTTGCAACAGCAAGCGAATGTCGCCTTTGGCAAGTTTATTCGCCGCGTCTATACGAGTTGGTTTACCGACATCGGGAGTGGCCCAGTGACCTCGCCGCGCGTGATAAAAGATCGCGTACTCCCCTATATCGATGCGGGCGAAAAGGTCGTCTTGCTGGTGATCGACAACCTGCGTTTTGACCAGTGGCGGATGCTCCGCGAGACCATATCAAAGACGTGGCGCGTGGAACAGGAACAGACCTATTATGCCATCCTCCCTACGGTGACCCACTATGCGCGCAACTCGCTCTTTGCCGGCTTGATGCCCTTGGAGATCTCTCAGCTCCACCCCGAGCTTTGGGTGGGGGAACAAGACGAGGAAGGAAAGAATGTCTTTGAGGCAGAGCTCCTCCGCCGCAACCTCCAACGCTTAGGACGGAAGTGCTCTACCCAGTATTACAAGGGAGCAACCCTCGATGGGACGCCTCTCAAGGAGGGCGACTTCCAGCAGCTCTTGGAGACTGACCTCACCATCGTGGTCTACAACTTCATCGATATGCTCTCACATGCGCGGCATGATATGCAGATCATGAAGCAACTTGCCAGCGATGCGCACGCCTACCTATCGCTCACCCAGAGCTGGTTTAAGCATTCTGATCTCTTTGTCTTCCTAGAGAAGCTGAGTCGTTACCCTGTGCGTCTGCTCATTACTACCGACCACGGCTCTATCCAAGTGAAAAAGGCGCTCAAGGTGATTGGCGACCGCGAGACCTCTAACAATATGCGCTATAAGCTCGGGAAGAGCCTTTCGTATAACGACCGTGAGGTCTTCGCATGTAAGAACCCCGCGGAGGTGCACCTCCCCCAGCCTAGTATGAGCGCGCGCTATATCTTTGCTCTTGGAAACGACTTCTTGATTTATCCGAACAACTTCAACACATACGCTCGGATGTTTAAGGACTCGTTTCAACACGGGGGGGTATCGCTCGAGGAAATGATCGTCCCCTTCATCTCCCTCCGCCCGCAACAGAACAAATAAGGCAAATGACTGAAGATGGAAAACCCAGATGTAATAACCCTACCTTCTGACTCCGAGGAGGCGCTCCAGACGGCGGTGGAGGAGTTCCTGCGTCACGTGGGGCGGTTGCGCTGCATCTGTTTCTGGGGAGGGCTTGGTGTCGGGAAGACGACGTTTATCCGTGCCCTGTGTAAACACCTTGGAGTAACCGACGTGGTGACGAGCCCGACCTTCTCGCTCATCAACGAATATCATTGTCACGACGGCGCCCCTGTCTACCATTTTGACTTCTATCGCCTCACCTCGTTGCGCGAGGCCATGGACATCGGGGTTGAGGAGTATTTTTCGGGCAATACGGGGCTCTGCTTAATCGAGTGGCCAGCACTCGTCGAGTCGCTGCTCCCCCCTGAGACCCTAGACGCCACCTTGCGGGTTGAGCCCGACGGGGAGCGTCGCCTCGTTATCGGCGTACGCGAGTAAAGAGCACGACACACCGCCGCCGTCCACAACCGCTTTTCCCATGACGATATTTCAAAAGATACTTTATCACGCCGCTCGCCTCCTCTTGGGGGTGGTCTTTCTCTTTTCGGGCTTTGTTAAGAGTGTCGACCCACAGGGCTTTGCCTACAAACTGCAAGACTATTTCACCGCCTTTGGGCTTACGGAGCTCCACCCGATCGCATATACGCTTGCCTTCCTCCTTGTTTCGTTGGAACTCTATGTGGGGCTCTTGTTGCTCTTTTCTGAGTGGCGCAAGGTAGCTGCCGTCTTGGTGAGTGTCTTTATGCTCTTTTTTACGCCTCTTACGCTCTATTTAGCCCTAGCAAATCCCGTCTCAGACTGTGGGTGCTTTGGCGATGCGGTGAAACTCACCAATTGGGAAACCTTTTGGAAAAATGTGCCCCTGCTTCTTGCCTCCCTCTATCTGTTGAAAAAAGCCTTTGGGGCGAAGCCCGCGGGGCAACCGATCGCGTGCACAGGTTGCCGCTTCGTTAGGCATTGGCTCTTCCCCATCCTCTTGGCGCTTTGGGCACTCTTTCCTGCCTTTTGGGCAACGGTTTCGTTGCCGATGATTGACTTCCGCCCCTACCACATTGGCGCGAACTTGCGCGAGGCGATGCGCATCCCCGACGACGCTCCCAAAGATGAGTACCAGACCGAGTTTGTCTATGAGAAAGATGGTGTGCAAAAGACTTTTTCCGAATTTGACTATCCGTGGGACGACTCTACGTGGCACTACGTCTCGAGCGAGAATCGATTGGTGCAAAAGGGGTACGAGCCTCCGATCCACGACTTTGCTCTAGAGGACGAAACCAACTCTGACCACATCCCCGAGCTCCTTGATCGAGCAGGGGTGTCGCTTCTTGTCGTGACGCCCTTCCTAGAGAGCTTGTCGCCCGAAGATATAGCGACGCTGAACGCCGTGCAGAAAAGCGCTACAACGGCTAATATCCTCGTTTTTCACGCTACGGCGTCCTCTCCTGCCCAACAACACAATTTACAGCAACAGGGGTTGTCTACAGCGCTTTATACGACCAACGAACGCACGCTTAAGACCATTGTACGAGCCGCGACAGGAGTGGTCTTGCTCAAAGACGGGGTGGTGATGAATAAATGGCCGTTGCACGGGCTTCCGTCTGCCGACTATTTCGCCTCCCTCTCCGGTTTGTCTGACACGCAGTTGCGAGGAAGTGGCGGCACGGCGCTCGTCTATCTCTTGGGGAGCGTGCTCCTATTGTTGGGGGTGGCGCGCCTTGTGGTAAAGCGGAAGCAGTGCAAAAAGGAAGAACGGTAGTATGCGCGTGGACATCGATGACATCAAACGACGGTTTAAGATTATAGGCAACAACCCCGTACTGCTCCAAGCGGTCGAGGTTGCCTATCAAGTGGCGAGTACCGACCTTGCGGTACTGGTAACGGGCGAGAGCGGGTCGGGTAAGGAGTTCTTTCCACAGATCATCCACCAGTTTGGCTTGCGTAAGCACGGGCGTTATGTGGCGGTCAACTGTGCCGCGATCCCCGAGGGAACGATAGATTCTGAGCTTTTTGGGCACGTAAAGGGCTCGTTTACCGGAGCGCTGGAGAACCGCGAGGGTTATTTCGAGGTAGCTAACAAGGGGACGATCTTCCTCGACGAGGTGGGCGAGCTCCCCTTGACCACCCAAGCGCGTTTGTTGCGCATCCTCGAAACAGGGGAATTTTACCGCGTGGGCTCCTCGATCCCCATACAGACCGACATCCGGATTGTGGCGGCGACCAATGTCAACCTTGAGGCGGCGATCCGCGACGGAAAGTTCCGCGAAGACCTCTATTATCGTCTTTCCACGATCCCCATACGTGTCCCTCCCTTGCGGGAACGAGGAAACGACGTCTTGCTCCTCTTTCGTTGGTTTGCGGTGGAGTGTGCAGAGAAATATAACATGCCCCCCATACAGCTACACGATGAGCACGCCGAGGCGCTACTCCGCACCTATAGCTGGCCGGGCAACGTACGCGAGCTAAAGAATATGGCAGAGCGCATTTCGGTAATAGAGACCGAGCGCGACATTACCACCGAGATCCTCGAACGCTATATACAGCCCGAGCGGCAGCGCCATTTGCCGGCACTCTATCGGGCGAGTGAGCCCCTTCCCAACCACGAAAAGGAGTTCCTCTTGGGGCTTGTGCATGAGCTCAGGGGCGAATTAGACGAGTTGCGACAGGTGGTCTTTAACCTTGTGCAGCAGAACGCCCCCGTAGAGCACACTGCTCGTCCCCTACCCGCCAACGAACATGCGCTGGCGCTACGTTCGTTAGCCGAATTGAAAAAACATAGTGTTCCCACGACCGAGGAGGTGATTGCTCCTGTGGTGGAAATGACGCCGCACGAAGTGCCGCATGCCGTGATTGACGACGCGCCACGCTCTATCGCCGAAATGGAGGAAGAGATGATCCGCCGTGCCCTTCTCAAACACAACGGACACCGAAAGCTGGCGGCGCAAGAGTTGGGAATCTCGCTGCGGACGCTCTACCGCAAAATTCAAGAGTATAACCTTGAGTAGCCGAACACGACACCCCATGAGACCGCGGATAGCCCTTTTCCTTATGCTCGCCCCTGTGCTCCTGTGTGGGGCTTGTAGTGTGAAATACTCGTTTACAGGGGCTAGCATATCGCCCGAGGTTAAGACCGTGAGCATTGCCCCTTTTCCCAACATTGCCTCGCTTGTCAACCCGACGTTAGCTGCCGCGTTTACCGAGGCGCTTAAGGAAAAGTTTGTGACTCAGACAAGCCTCTCGCTTCAGAACTTTGGTGGCGACTTAGACTTTGCGGGCGAGATCACGACGTATGACGTCGCGCCCGTAGCCATCCAAGGCAATGAGACGGCGGCTCTCAACCGTTTGACCATCGCCGTGCATGTCAAGTTTGTCAACCTGCGCGACGAGAAAGCGAACTTTGATAAGACCTTCTCTGCCTATGAGGACTATGCCGCCACGCGCCCCTTTTCTGATGCAGAGGGCGAGCTGGTTGCGACCATCCAAGAGAAGTTGGTCGAGGACATTTTTAATGCCGCGGTGGCAAATTGGTAAAAAAGGCTTGGTGTGATGGATCGCGTACAGACGTTCTACTCTTTACTTCGTATCCCGCAACGCCTCTCTGCCGAAGGGAGCGCCTTGCTAGCAGCGTTGCAGGAGCAATATCCCTACTTCCAAGGAGCACAGCTCCTCACGGCGGCAAATGCCGAGACACTCTATCCGCAAGAGGCGGCGGCGAAACGCGCCGAGGCGGCATTGCTCCTCCCCGATTCGTTTGCGCTATTCCGTTACCTCGATGCATTGCGGCTTTACGAACTTCGTCAACCGTCCACGGTCGCTGTACCGCAAGAGACGCCCCAAGCGTCACAAGAGAGTGTGGCAGCAGAGCTCGCTACACCCCTAGAAGCAGAGACGCCGCAAGTAGCAAAGCCCGCCGCCTTGCCGCTGATTCCACCCCACTCGAGCGTGGAAGAAACTTCGTTTCCCGAGTTGGAGTCAGATATTGACCTCACGGGCGTCTTAACGACCTCGCTGCAGACGGCTTATCCGCTCCCTACGGCTACGATTTACACACTAGAGAGCGACGAAGATGTGGATATTGAGGCACTTTACCACTTTGTCACGACGACCCTTAACCCCAATTATGTCCCTCCAGAACCCGCCGCCGAAGACGAAAATGCGATGCCCGATACGGAGTGGCAACCCGTTTCACCTGAGCAGCAGATGGCGCTCATAAACAGCTTTTTGAAGAATCTGGACGGAGAAAACGGTATCAAGGCGACCGTCTTGCGGAAGGCAGAGGAAGCCGAGCGAGAGGGACGTCTGTTGGAAGACCTCGGGCAAGCCTCAGAACACGTTGCCAATAGCTCGTCGATGGAGCGTGTGGCACAAATCTATGAGACGCGGGGCGAATTGGCCAAGGCGATAGAGGTGTACGAACAGCTCATACACGATTTCCCAAAAAAAAGTGCTTACTTTGCTACCGAAATACAGCGGCTAGAGGCGCTGGTTGCGCCCCAGTCTAATGAGTAGATATTTGAGAGAACCATGTACAGTCTTTTTTCTATACTTATCTTGATCGTTTGCTTCTTGTTAGTGTTGATTGTCCTCGTACAGAACTCTAAGGGGGGGGGCTTGGCTTCCAATTTCTCTGGTGCGGGGCAGGTCATGGGGGTTCGTAAGACCGCCGACTTCCTAGAGAAGTCTACGTGGACGCTCGCTATAGCACTCATTGTTTTCAGCATCTTTGCGGTAGCGGCTATCCCCCACTCCAAAGATGAGATGCCACAGTCGCGCATCCAAGAACAGGTACAGCGCACCACCTCAGGCACAATGCCTACGACGCTCCCGACTGCGCCCGCAGAGGGAGCAGCGCCCGCCGCAACGGATGCAGCGCAACCAGAGACACCTGCGACGCCCGCACAGTAAGGCGTTGCCAGAATTTGCGTCGGTGTGAGCTCTATCTTTTACAGGTTTATCGTTACTACTCCAAGTAACTAAAAGTAGGGCTTACGCGCTTTTTCAAGACAGTATCAACACGGGTGGCACGTGCCGAGTTGTCGGCGTAGCCTACGCAATAGCGGGAGGATACGATCCTAAAAAAGCCGGTTTTCTACCGTTGAGGTAGGAAGCCGGCTTTTTTACATCCAAGAACAAGGATGGGCAAAAACAACTCTACCCCTCTAAGCCCCTATGCGTCTATTGAGCCCTTCAAATACGAAATAAAGCCTTTTGCAGAGCAACGCATCGGGAGGGATTGTTTTAATTGTCCCCCATGTCGAACTCTTGATCTTCCTTGTTCTCTAGCACTTCTTCAACCTGCTCCGTTACCATATAGGCAAGCACGGTGATAGGATACGCCGTGTCTCTTACCCTGCTCTTGGCTACCGTCGCCACCGTCTCGTCACGCTTATAAACCTTAAGACCTCCGAGACGGTAATTGGCGTCGGACAAGAGGGGCAAGGTTACCTGTGCTCCTGCTTCTATCCGCCCTCCTTATCCGCCTTTACCCCTGTGTGGATTTTATCTCTCCGCCCCCCACACATTGTGCTACCCGCCGTCCGCGTAGGACAAAAAAACAGGGCGTCCGGAGGTTGCCCTCCGAACGCCCTTCCGTAATCTCTAACAAGTAGAAATGAGAGCCTTAGTAAACGAGACCGAGGTCACACATCGCGTTAGCTACCTTCATGAAGCCTGCAATGTTAGCCCCCTTAACGAGGTTGATGTAACCGTCCTTTTCCTTACCATACTGTACAGCTGCGTTGAAGATGTCTTGCATGATCGTTTCCAAACGTGCAATTACTTCGTCACCCGACCAGCTGAGCTTCAATGCGTTCTGCGACATTTCCAACCCAGAGGTTGCAACACCACCCGCATTCACTGCCTTACCAGGACCGAACGGAATACGCGCATTGATGAATGTGTGGATTGCATCTGCTTGGCAACCCATATTCGACACCTCAGCTACGTACTTCACACCATTAGCGATCAAAGCCTTTGCATCCTCTGCGCTGAGCTCGTTCTGCGTAGCGCAAGGCATTGCGATGTCTACCTTTACTTCCCACGGCTTCTTGCCAGCGATGAACTTTGAGCCTGGGAACTTCTTTTCGTAAGGAGAAACGATATTCTGGTTCGATGCACGAAGCTCGAGCATGTAGTTCACCTTTTCTTGGGTCATCCCTGCTTCGTCAAGGATGTAGCCGTCAGGACCCGAGATACAAACGACCTTCGCGCCCAACTGTACGAGCTTTTCGCAAGCCCCCCACGCAACGTTACCGAAGCCAGATACCGCTACACGCTTGCCCTTGATGGTGTCGTTATGTGCTGCAAGCATGTGGTTGAGGAAGAAGACTGCGCCATAACCTGTTGCCTCAGGACGCATCTTCGAGCCGCCCCAGTTCATACCCTTACCGGTGAATACCCCCGTGTGGCACTGTGCGAGCTTCTTGTACATACCATACATATAGCCGATCTCACGACCGCCTACACCCATATCACCTGCCGGAACGTCGGTCTCAGCACCGATGTGACGCCAGAGCTCCATCACAAACTTCTCACAGAAACGGCGAACTTCTGCGTCCGAACGACCCGTCGGGTTGAAGTCGCTACCCCCCTTACCACCACCCATCGGGAGGGTCGTAAGAGCGTTTTTGAAGGTCTGCTCAAACCCGAGGAACTTCATCGTGTCTAACGTTACGTTGGGTTGGAAACGAATCCCACCCTTATACGGACCGATAGCGCCGTTAAACTGTACACGGTAGCCGATGTTTACATGGATTTCACCCTTGTCATCTTCCCACGGCACCTTGAACATAAACACACGATCTGGCTCGATGATACGCTCCATGATCTTGTTCTGTGCGAACTTGGGGTTTTCGTTGTACACGTCTTTCACCGATTCCAAGACCTCGGTCACTGCTTGTAGGAACTGAGGCTCGCCTGGGTGCTTCTTCTGCAAATCAGCCAAAATCTGTTGTACGTCCATGTCCTTCAATGTTTTTCGTCAAAGGAAACGCCTCCTTTGACCTGTTTAACTGCGACAAAGTTCAAAAAATAAAACCAAATAGACAAACCGAAGCCTCACCAATTACTCACCCTGAAGCAAATACTCTTTGATGAAAGGCTCAAGCCCCCCGTCTAAAACGCCTTGTACATCAGAGGTCTCGTAGTTCGTCCGGAGGTCTTTGACTAACCGATAGGGCTGCATTACATAGTTACGAATCTGACTCCCCCACTCGATTTTCTTCTTCGACCCCTCTATTTTCCGTTTCTCTTCCTCCCGTTTTCGCAACTCTAATTCGTAAAGATGCGATTTGAGTATCCGCATCGCATTCTCCCGATTCTGAAGCTGCGAACGTGTCTCGGTGTTCTCTATCACAATGCCCGTTGGGATATGGTAGAGCCGCACACCCGTCTCCACCTTGTTTACGTTTTGCCCCCCTGCGCCCGACGAGCGGTAGGTGTCCCACTTTATCTCCGAGGGGTTCACCACGATCTCTATGTTGTCGTCTACGGCAGGGGCGACAAAGACCGACGCAAACGAGGTGTGGCGACGCGCATTGGCGTCAAAGGGTGAGATCCGCACCAACCGGTGCACCCCATTCTCCCCCTTAAGATAACCGTAAGCCATCTCGCCCACGATCTCGAGGGTGACCGACTTGATCCCCGCCTCTTCTCCCTCCTGTAGGTCTGCCACTTTAAGGGTATAGCCATTGTGCTCAGCCCAGTGTTGATACATCCGCATGAGCATCAGTGCCCAGTCCATACTTTCTGTGCCTCCAGCCCCAGAGTTGATTTTGAGGATTGCCCCCAACGAGTCTTCGGGCTTCCCGAGCATCTGGCGGAGCTCAAGCGCCTCGATGCTCCCTAGGGTCTCGTTATAGGCGCTCTCGATCTCCTCTTCGCTGACCTCGCCCGCCTTGTAAAAGTCATACAAGACGACAAGATCGTCGGTGCTCTTCCTTACGCGTTCGAAGTGTTCGATCCAGCTGTTGATCTGTGCCACCTTGCGGAGCTGCTGCTCGGCCGCCTTGCTATCGTCCCAAAAGCTGGGTGTCGTGGTTAGGGCGTGCTCAGCAGCAAAAGCTGCCCGCTTCCCTTCGATGTCAAAGATGCCTCCCCAGCGCAACTACGCGCTGATCGAGGGCGGCTACCATGTCAACGGTAATCTGCATAACTCGATGTTTTACTATACATGCTCTGGGGCGGCGTCCTCAAGCCCCTTCACCAACTGGCGGATCTCCTGCTCGCGCCCCACGGGGCAAATCAGCAACTCGTCGCCGTGCCACGCTACGATATAACCCTCTAGCCCGATCGCCGCCACCAAGCGTCCCGACGGCGTGTGAAAGATGTTGTGGTGCGAATCGCGCGCCACGTACGTCCCCACCACGCCCGCATTCCCCGACGCATCCTGTGGCATATAGGTCGCTATCGACCGCCACGACCCAAGGTCTGACCACGGGAAGTCGGCGCGCACCACATAGACCTCCGGCGAGCGCTCAAGGATGCCGTTATCTATCGATACCTCAGGGCACACGGCATACGCCGCAGGCAGCTCCTCCGCCCACGAACCACTTTTTTGCAAAGGAGAAAGAGAGGCAACCACTTGCGGCAAAAAACGCTCGAGCGACGCCGAGAGCGCCGCGACGCGCCACACGAAGATGCCGCTGTTCCACAGGTGTTGTCCGTCGCGGCAGTAAGCCTCTGCCGTCTCGTGGTCGGGCTTCTCTTTGAAGGCGAGTACCTTGGTAACCTCCCCTTCCCCAGACGCATGGATATAGCCATAGCCCGTTTCCGGACGCAAGGGCTTTAACCCGAAGGTGATCAGTGCCTCAGGGTGCGCAGCGGTGTGTCGCAAGGCTGCCCCCACGCTCTGTGCAAAGGCAGAAAGGTCGGGGATGTGATGGTCGCTCGAAAGCACAAGCATGGTCGCTTCTTGCGCGCCTCGTGGGTCGTGTTGCGCGATCCACAGTGCCGCCAATGCCAGACACGGCGCGGTGTTACACTTGCGCGGTTCTCCCACGATATTCTCTGTCGGTAGCGTCGGTAGTTGTGTGCTGACAAGCCCCACGTACTCCGCTGCCGTTATCACCAGTACGTGCGAGGGGGCGGTAAAGTGGCACGCCCGCGCAAAGGCACTCTGCAGGAGCGTCTGCCCCTCCCCCACGAGGTCTAGGAATTGTTTCGGTGCTCGACGTGTGCTCGCGGGCCACAGGCGTAAGCCCCCCCCGCCAGCCATAATGACCACGTAAAGGTTCTCTTGCATATCTTATGGGTTTGAAGAAGCCTCCTCTTCTGAAAAGGCTCGTAGATCTGGGTCTTCTGCGCCGCGATGTTGCGCCTCATAGAGCTTGGCGAGGGTGGCAAACTTATACATGGCTTGGAGGCGAGCGTGAATATACCCCGCGCGTCCCTCGCGAACCCCCCCTTTTAGCCAATAAGCCTTGACAAAACGCACCCACGGTGCAAATAGCAGCTTAAACCACGAGACACGTTGTCCCTTGCGCCGCTCCAGTTCCTTGTCGGTATATTGGTCGATCTTTTGCAAACGCAAGCTGACTGACGGATTGATAAGGTGGATAAAGGCCAGCTCCGTCCGCCTCGCCGAGATCGTCAGCGTGCGTCCCCGAATCTCGGGTTGATGGTGGATGTAAGGCGGCCAATAGACCACATCGCGACGAAAAAAGCGACACGTATAGTCGGGGTAGTCATTGCGCATCCATTGCCCGAGAAAGTAGTTCTTGCGCGGGATGCGAACCCCCTCCTCTGGGTTCGTCTTTGCTACGTGGGCTCGCAAATAAGCCGCGAGTGCGGGCGTCACGAGCTCGTCGGCATCTACCACGAGCACCCACTCACAGTCCGCACTCCCGATAGCAAAGTTGCGTGCCGGCTCGACGAACCCCGCGGGCGGATGGGTGACCACCTTACAGCCGTAACGCGCCGCCAACGATAGCGTCGCATCGGTGCTCCCCATATCGCAAATCACGACTTGGTCAAAAACTTTTACCGAACGAAGCACACGCTCTAAGTGCTGTGCAGCATTGAGTGTATTGATCACTACCGAAATTTCTCCGCGCCGCATCTATCGCCTTTCCTCTATTTCTGCCTCAAAGGTAGCGAATCTGTTTGTAGGTAGGGCTCTATGAGGTGCGAAGGACTGCGCGTCTGGATAGGCACCTAGATGTTGCGAAGGCGCTCCCGTCCGGAGAAACTATTCCCGTCGGAATACGTTAAACGAATACATAACCTCTCAACTGAGTCGCTACATCGGCGAAGTTAGAGACAACTCTAACAAAATGATGAAACGAATCAACGTGTTGGACATCTTGCTACTCGCCAGCTTCAGCTTTCTAGTCGTAGCCTGTGGCTACAATACCGAGTACGAGTCAAAATATAAGAGCCAACTCCCTGGCGTGTGGATCGCAAAACGTTTGCCGCAAGTGGAAGGGCTCTCGGTCGAAGAGTATGTGCGTACGATGCAGCTCTTACCCATCGATAGTGATGCGCGCACGATCTACTCCTTCCGGCAAAACGGTCGCCTGAGTTACTATCCCTTTGTCCAAGAGCGAGGGGTCTACGTCCCTGGGAACAAGCTGGAGGGGCGATGGACGATCCGCGGCAATACGCTCTACATAGCCCAAGGGACGTTCCCACTGATCCCGATGTACGAAGTTGCTTTTACCGACTCGAGCCTCGTGCTCCGACAGACGCGACAGATGCAGCAAGACTACCTTGAGGCGCTCATCAGTGCCTGTAACGATCGGCTCGATCGCAACGCCAATCAGCATCAGCTCGAGATCGTGAACTGCAAGACAATACTTGCCAATGCACAAGACATGCAGCGACGCATTGCGCGCCTGCATGGGGACTATGCTGTCTCGCGAAACTATACCCTCCGCGAGACCGAACCGACAGAGGAGGATACGGACCTCGAAATGGCGGTCGAGATTCCTAGCAAGGAGCAAAAACCGCGCTATGCAGAGTAATACTACTACGCATAGCGCGGTTTTTACTTCGACGAGCTCGAGAAGGGGGGGATGACCGAGGCGATATTAAGAGCGGACGAGGCGAGGGGGGGCGCAATGTGCGGGCAATACGTAATCACCACGGCGCGCCTTGCAGGGACGTCAGGTTGTGCCCCTAGAGATTCGTAGGGTAATGATTGTTAACGTTAACGGAGTACGGACGCAGCGTAATGCGTCCGTACTTTTTTTGAGGGGGAAAGCAGTACAGATGACTGACCATTCGGGGTAACCCTTTGCCCGCCCATCGAGCCCCCACCGCCGTCTATGTAAGACTTACCGGCTCTTAGCGCAAATACCAGTCTACCGTCTTGCGCAACCCCTCCTCAAAGGAGACCTGAGGCGCCCACCCGATCGAGGTGCGGAGCTTCGTGGCATCGATCGCATAACGAAAATCATGACCCAACCGATCGGCGACAAACTCGATGAGCGAGAGGCTCGCCCCCTCAGGACGTCCGAGGCGAGCGTCGACGAGCGCAATAAGACGCTTTACGAGGGCTAGATTCGTCGTTTCGTAACCACCACCAATATTATATACCTCTCCGAGTGTCCTGTGCTGGAAAATAGCCTCTATTGCGCGAACGTGATCTTCGACAAAAAGCCAGTCGCGGATGTTCTCGCCCGTCCCATACACGGGGATGGGTTGCGAGTTTACGATGCGGTCTATCACCAAAGGGATGAGCTTTTCGCTGTGTTGACGCGGTCCGTAGTTGTTCGAACAGTGGGAGATAACCACCGGCAACCCATAAGTTGCGCCGTAGGCTTTGACAAAATGGTCACTGCTCGCCTTGCTGGCCGAGTAGGGTGAGTGGGGGTCGTAACAGTCGCTTTCTCTAAACGGACGCCCATCTAAGGGGAGGGCACCATAGACCTCATCTGTCGATATGTGGTAAAAGGTGCGCCCTAGCTGGTGCGGACGCCACGTCGCGCGTGCACACTCTAGCAGGTTGAGTGTCCCCAAAACATTGGTCTCGACAAAAGCAAACGGGGAGGCGATGGAACGGTCTACGTGGCTCTCGGCGGCCAAGTGTATTACCCCCCAGGGCTGGTAGGTCGCAAAAAGATGACGCAACGCATCGAGGTCACAAATGTCTACCTGCTGGAAGAGGTAATTGGGCGCATGCTCGATAGCCTTCAGATAATCGAGGTTCGCGGCGTATGTGAGCTTGTCTAGGTTGACAAAGTGGGTGTCGGGGTAGCGTGGCACAAGATAGAGCAAAAGGTTCGAACCGATGAACCCCGCCCCGCCCGTAATAAAGACCGTCGGTTTCATTTTGCTAATAATTGGTGTAGATAGACGCCATACGCCGTGTTCCCCATCTGTTGCGCACGCTGCGCTAGCTCGGTGCGCGAGATCCATCCGTGCCCGTAAGCGATTTCCTCCAAACACGCCACCATGAGCCCCTGCCGCCGTTGTGTCGCAGAGATAAACGACGAAGCGTCGAGGAGCGAGTCGTGTGTCCCCGTGTCGAGCCACGAGAACCCTCGCCCAAACTTGATGAGCTGCATCTCGCCCCGCGCTACATAGACTTGGTTGACCGAGGTGATCTCGAGCTCCCCGCGTGCAGAGGGCTTCACCGCCGCAGCAATATCTAGCACCGAATTGGGGTAAAAATAAAGCCCCACCACCGCGTATGGACTCTTGGGGTGGCGCGGCTTCTCTTCGATCCCGACCACGTTCCCAGCCTCGTCAAACTCGGCTACCCCATAGCGATTAGGGTCTGAGACCAGATAGCCAAAGATGGTCGCAAGCCCCTCGTCGAGGCGCGCCCGAGCCTGCCCGAGGAGGGCCGAAAAACCCTGTCCGTAAAAGATGTTATCGCCGAGGATAAGGACGACGCTGTCGTCCCCCACAAAGTCGCGCCCGATAACCAAGGCTTGCGCAAGCCCCTCTGGGCGCGGCTGTTCGGCGTAGGTAAGGTGAATGCCAAAAGCGCTCCCGTCGCCCAAAAGACGCTCAAAGAGCGGAAGGTCGGTCGGCGTGGATATGAGCAAGATATCGCGTATGCCCGCTAACATCAACACCGAAAGCGGGTAATAGACCATCGGTTTGTCATAGACGGGTAAAAGCTGCTTGCTTACCGCCAGCGTCAACGGATAGAGGCGCGAGCCACTTCCACCCGCCAGAATAATCCCTTTCATTGGCACATTGCTAGATGATTGCCTTCAAAAATAAAACATTAGGCGTAGTCGCGCGCGCCGAAGATCCGACTCCCGATCCGAACAAGGGTAGACCCCTCGGCAATGGCCAGTGGATAGTCGCCCGACATCCCCATCGAGAGCGTCGTGAGCCCTAAGGCGGGGGCAAGCCC
>CALHZE010000014.1 GCA_938040915.1 uncultured Bacteroidia bacterium
GGACGTAGGGTGAGGAAAGCCTACTCGCCTGCTCTCCCTCGCCGTTTGGTGCAGAGCGCTAGGAGAGCATCTCCTTTGCCTTTTTCAGGGCAGAAAGGAAATGAACCACCTCTTCCTCTGTGTTGTAAAGCGCAAACGAGGCGCGGATCGTACCAGTCACTCCGAGACGAGACATCAAGGGCTCGGCACAGTGCGTACCCGTGCGCACTGCAATCCCCATCTGATCTAGGAGCGTTCCGACATCATAGGCATGTATTCCTGGGAAATTGAACGAAACGATCGCAGCATTGGATGGGGTATAGCCATAGACCTCTGCTCCTAAAGTGCGTAACCCCGTGTAAGTCTGTTCCATCAGCTGACTTTCGTAAGGGAGAATACCTCGCTCTGCCTCCTCAGAGAGAACTCCGTAAAAGACTAGCGCATTCCCCAAACCGATCGCCTCTACATAAGCCGGCGTTCCCGCCTCTAACCGAAAAGGAAGGTCGGCATACGTCGTTCCCTTAAATGAGACGTGCCCCACCATCTCACCTCCTCCTTGCCACGGCGTCAAACGATCCATCAGCTCATAACGCCCCCATAAGACGCCTATCCCTGTCGGTCCGTAGATCTTATGCCCTGAGAATGCGTAGAAGTCTGCCCCAAGGGCTTGCACATCGATCGGGAAATGTTTTACCCCCTGTGCCCCATCGACGAAAAGTAATGCGCCTGCCGCATGCACGATTGGTGCGATCTCGGCGATCGGATTGACGAGCCCCATCACATTCGATACGTGTGTGATCGCCACCACCTTTACCCCTTGTGCCAACAGGGAGGGCAAGGCCGCCATGTCTAACGCTCCGGAGTCTAAAATCGACCACTTGAGTAGACGAAGGTTGTAGCGCTTGGCAACCAACTGCCATGAGACGAGATTAGAGTGGTGTTCCATCTCTGAGACGAGGATCGCATCCCCCTCTTGCAACAAACTCTCTGCCAAACAGTTTGCGCCTAGATTGATGGCGCTCGTCGTCCCAGAGGTAAATATCACACTCCGCCGGTCAGGGGCATTGAGATAATGTGCTACTCGCGTTCGAGCCTCTTCGTAAGCGTCAGTAGCGCGCTGACTCAGATAATGTACTCCGCGATGGATATTCGCATTATAGATTTCATACGCCTCCTGCATACTTTCAAGAACACAGCGAGGCTTCTGTGTTGTGGCTCCGTTGTCTAAATAGATGAGGCTGTGCCCATGAACGTGCTGGGAAAGAATGGGGAACTCTAAGCGGATCTCAGTGGGTGAATACATTTCTCGCTCTTTCTCTATTTTTTCTCACCGCGTAAACGTGCCTCTATCAGTGTTTCAACCTGCTCTTGGATCGCCGGATGAGGGAGCGCACCAATGACATCTTGCAGAAAGGCACGCATCAACAATTGGCGCACCTGCTTTTCTGGAATGCCGCGCGTGAGCATGTAGAAACGCGCTTCTTCGTCTAAGTGCCCCACAGTAGCCCCGTGACTACACTTCACGTCATCGGCATCGATCAGGAGTTGTGGACGTGTGTGCACCACGCCCCCCGCCTCGACCAGCACATTAGCGTTACGCTGATAAGCTTGTGTTTTCTGCGCATCGCGATGCACGTGAATATGTCCGAAGAAAGAGTATTCGCCGCCCTTATCTACCAAGGTCTTAAAGAGTTGCGAACTTGTGCCGTTAGGCACTTCGTGATCCACGTGGGTTACCGTGTCGGCATACTGCCCTTCGTCAACTAATGCCAACCCTGATAGCCGAAGCTCGGCGTGCTCGCCTGCTAAGCGTGCGCGAATATCATTACGCACAAAGCCGCCCCGAAGGGTGAGAGAGTGTGTGTCGAGGGAGGCGTTTTCCGCGAGATGAAACTGGTAGCGGTGTAGGAGTGTCGTCGCATTGTGCACGTTCTGTAGCGAGACCAAACTCAGGTGTGCTCTATTGCCAATTTGTGCCTCAGTCAACGCGTTGGATACAAAAGAGACCTCGGAAAGGGAGTGCTCGCTCACAAAACACTTAGCCTCTGCGCCTTCCTCTAGGATCAGTAAGTGGCGTTGATTGACGAGCAAGGAACGCGGTCCTTGGTGTACCATTTCTATCTGGAGCGGCTTTTCTACCACCCTTCCGCGCGGTACGTAAAGGAAGACTCCGTCTGTCGCAAAGAGTGTGCTTAGGGCATCAAGGGCATCGTCTGTCTTTTGCCCAAGATGTCGCAACACGAGTTCCGGCTCTTCTGTGAGCGCTTGCGCCAAACTCCCATAAATCACCCCCGAAGGAAGGCGTGTGAGGCGTTTTTGCGCCGGCGCATTATAGCGCCCATTGATGCACTGTAAGCGATAGGAAGCCTCGCCCCCCATTTTGAACCCTAAGAGGGGGAGTTGAGCATACTCCTCTTCTGTTTCGTGATGGAGGGGAAGAGATAGTTCTTGTTGAAAGACCTCTTGGATGTGCGCGAAACGATAGGCTTCTTGTTTCGTGGGTAGCCCGTGTTGTGAAAGATAGTGCGCCGCCGCCGCGCGCATCGGAGCTAGGTCGGGCACGCGCGCCATCAAGGGGAGCTGCGGACTTTCCTGAGCTGTGCGGAGAAGCCCCGCTAACGTCGATGGTATTTGCATGAGAGTCTGCCGATTACGCCAACAGGCTATTTAAGCCAATCATAGCCCCGTTCCTCAAGTTCGAGCGCTAACGATTTGTCGCCCGTGCGGACGATTTGCCCCTTGTAAAGTACGTGCACTTTGTCTGGGACAATATAGTCTAAAAGTCGCTGATAGTGGGTGATGACGATGATGGCGCGTTCGGGTGAACGCAGCTTGTTGACCCCGTGAGAGACGATCCGCAGGGCGTCAATATCCAATCCTGAGTCGGTTTCGTCTAAGATTGCTAGCAATGGCTCGAGCATCGCCATTTGAAAGATCTCGTTGCGTTTCTTTTCTCCCCCAGAGAAGCCCTCGTTGACGGCGCGCCCTGTGAGCGAGGCGTCTAACTCGACGAGCTCTTTCTTCTCTCTCATCAACTTCAAGAAGTCTGACGCCGTGACGGGTGGCAACCCCTTGTGTTCGCGGTGTGCATTGAGCGCGGCTTTGAGGAAGTTGACCATCGAGACCCCAGGGATTTCGACTGGGTACTGGAAACTCAGGAATAACCCCTCGTGCGCACGCTCCTCTGGCGGCAACGATAAGAGGTCTTTGCCGTTAAACTCGACACTCCCTTGGGTGACCTCATAAATGTCGCGCCCTGCCAGTACGGCGCTGAGGGTACTTTTCCCAGAGCCATTGGGTCCCATGATTGCGTGTACCTCGCCAGCGCCAACCTCTAAATTGATACCACGGAGAATTTCGCGCCCGTCGATGTTCGCGTGCAGATTCTCTATTTTTAACAGTGACATGGTCTATTGTTTTGGGTGAATATGGGTAGGGGAGAGGGGATTAGCCCACACTACCTTCCAAGCTTATCATAAGCAACTTTTGAGCCTCTACCGCAAACTCCATCGGGAGCTTATTGAGCACCTCTTTCGCATAACCGTTGACGATGAGCCCAATCGCATCCTCGGTGCGTATCCCTCGCTGATTGCAGTAGAAGATCTGATCTTCGCCGATTTTCGAGGTTGTTGCCTCATGCTCGACTACCGCCGAGGGGTTCTTCACATCAATCTCGGGAAAGGTGTGTGCGCCACATTTGTCGCCCAATAGGAGCGAATCACACTGAGAAAAGTTGCGTGCATTCTCAGCCTTTGCGGCTACTTTCACCAGCCCGCGGTAACTATTGTCGCTCTGTCCTGCCGAGATCCCCTTTGAGACGATAAGGCTCTTAGTGCCTGGGGCTAAGTGGATCATCTTTGTGCCCGTGTCTGCCTGCTGGAAGTGGTTGGTGACTGCTACGGAGTAGAACTCTGCTACCGAATTTTCGCCCGCCAACACACAACTTGGGTACTTCCAGGTGATCGCCGAGCCGGTTTCTACCTGCGTCCACGAGATTTTGCTGCGCGCGCCTTCGCACAGGCCGCGTTTGGTGACGAAGTTGTAGATCCCGCCGCGCCCTTCGGCATCGCCCGGATACCAGTTTTGCACCGTCGAATATTTCACCTCAGCCCCCTCCTCCGCCACAATCTCGACCACAGCAGCATGAAGTTGGTTTTCGTCGCGCATTGGTGCGGTACACCCCTCTAGATAGGAAACATACGCATCGGTATCGGCGACGATCAGAGTACGTTCAAACTGCCCTGTCCCCATCGCGTTGATCCGG
>CALHZE010000015.1 GCA_938040915.1 uncultured Bacteroidia bacterium
ATCAGGCTGAAAACCCAAAGAGATACGACGAATATCGCTAATGTCTGTCGTATTCACTCTCACCAGCTCACCAAGCGGCAATCGTCCTAATGAGGGTTTCTTTTGTCTCAAATATGATGTCACATAGACATAATCTCCATGAATCAGAATACGGCGGGGGTTATTGATTTCGATCGTGCCCTGCCGCTGAGTCGTAAAGGCATCAAAGATCTCTAAACGGTGGGAACCACAGAGGGTCACATAAAGCTTTCCTGCTGCAACAGCAATATCTAAGCCATAATCTCCGAGGTTAGGCAATTCGCCCGTATTACGCTCCGCATAAATATTCCGGTGGTAAACACTCTCGGTGTAATCAAAGTAGTCTAATGTCGCCTCATTGCTTCCTTTAACGCCACTATTGAGCACGTAAAACCCTACCACTGGAGAATCTGGATCTGAGGCGACATCCACCCGCTCCTGCTGCGAATAAAGAATCACCTCCTCTCGACGACACGCCGAAAGAAGGGAAAAGAATAAAAGAAACGCACATACAACTATCGTCCGCATTCTATCGTTCTGCAGCTAACGTTACACGAAAGAAGCGTCCTGGCATCGGATAATTTGACACGATCTCATAGTCCTGCCCCAGCAGATTATTGACCTCTAACATTGCGCGTAGATTCCAACGACCAAGAGCGATTTGCTTCATCAATGACAAGTCGTGGGTATACCACGGCTGCATCTTGTAGTAAGAGATATTCTCTTGACGCGAATAACGCTCGCCAGTGTAAAGGAAACTGTAATTTAATGCAAAACCTCGCCACGTCAGATTCACAATCGCCGAACCACTGTGCCACGGGATATTTGGTATCTGGTGCTTGTAATATGTGTCATACGGGTTTGTTATATCGCGCCTGCTGGTAAGTATACTGCACCTTCCCAGTTACTTCCAACGGATAGTCAAGATCATTCAACAAACGAGCCGTGGAAAACAGGTTTATATCGCCTCCTATGATCTGCGCGCGCCCCAAATTAGCCATCGTCCAGCGGTAAAGTGAACCATTGGGGTAAGCTATAATCTTATTGTCCACATCGTGAAAATATACCTCAGTAGAAAGACCATAGCTACGGAACAAACCATCTCCACGGTTCGCATAATTTACCCCCAAACTATACTGCAACATATTCTCTGGTTTGAGCTGCGTCCCCTCAAGCTCCGAAATATAGCGATCACTATAACTCGGCACGCGGAATGAGCGCTTTACATAGGCTTGAATGGTGAAGACCCGAGTCCTCGAATAGCGCAACGGGGAGTAAGCTAACAAGAGAGCGGGCGAAAGAGAGTATTCGTCCCCATACTGTTGATTACTCCGATCCCTTTCAAAATTAGAAACATACGTCCCTAAAAGACTTGCCTGACACTGGATATGGTAAAACGACCCCTGCGTCGCTAGCGAGCCTAAATGCTTTAATCGCCACGGACGAGGATAGTTTAACGGTTCCTGAAAGCGCTGCTCATCCTTCTTAAAGATGTTG
>CALHZE010000016.1 GCA_938040915.1 uncultured Bacteroidia bacterium
CTTGTCTGTCTAAGCATCTTCCGTCCTTTCGTTCTTGCTACGAAGGTAGGGAAAATCGTCTATCCTCCGTGGCGTACCGACCTTTTTTCCTACCTTTGCCAATGACCAAAAAAGAGCGAGCATGGCACTAGTGAAAACTTTTGGGAGCGCCGTACACGGCATCAATGCACAAACGATTGTGATAGAGGTGGTTACGACTAGCGGCTTGCGTCTTACGCTTGTGGGACTTCCTGACAATGCCGTAAAGGAGTCAGAACATCGCATCCGTGCCGCTTTTGCTTCCTGTGGTTACCCTTTCCCGCGCCGCTCGATTGTTATCAATATGGCGCCCGCTGACCTGCGTAAGGAGGGTTCGGCTTATGACCTTCCGCTTGCTTTGGGCATACTTGCTGCTTCTGATCAGATTCCTGAGGCGCAGCTCAGCGACTACATTATCATGGGCGAGCTCTCGCTCGACGGCAAGTTACAGCCCATCCGCGGTGTATTACCGATGGCTATTGGGGCACTTGAAGCGGGGTTTAAGGGGCTCATCGTGCCCGAACAGAATGCCGCCGAAGCGGCTGTGGTCGAAGGATTGGAGGTCTATGCTGCCGAAAATCTGACACAAGTGGTCGACTTCTTCCTTGGTAGTCCCAATTCGCTCCCTCGTGTGGTGCGCGACATCCGCGAAGACTTTGAGCGGGCACGTGCGAACCTCGATCTAGATTTCTCCGACGTGCGGGGACAAGAGTATGCGAAACGTGCCCTCGAGATTGCCGCGGCAGGGGGGCATAACCTCATTATGATCGGTCCTCCTGGGGCAGGGAAAACGATGCTGGCAAAGCTGTTGCCGACGATCTTGCCGCCACTGACCCTCCAAGAGGCGTTGGAGACGACCAAAATCCACTCGGTTGTGGGGCTTATCCCCCCTGGCATGGGGTTAGTGACCGAGCGCCCCTTTCGTAGTCCTCACCACACCATTAGCGATGTAGCCCTTGTCGGGGGCGGGCAGAACCCACAACCGGGTGAAATCTCCTTGGCACACAACGGGGTTTTGTTCCTCGACGAGCTCCCCGAGTTTCGTAAGCAGGTGTTGGAGGTGATGCGGCAGCCGCTTGAGGATCGAAAGATCCTGCTCTCGCGAGCACGTGGGAGTGCTGAGTATCCCGCCTCGTTTATGCTCGTCGCCTCGATGAACCCGTGTCCGTGTGGGTATTACAACCATCCGACCAAGGAGTGTGTTTGTACCCCCGCGATGGTGCAGAAGTATAAGCACCGGATCTCGGGACCGCTCCTAGACCGTATCGACCTACAGGTAGAGGTCGTCCCCGTGCCGTTTGAAAAGCTCTCGCAGAAGGTAAAGGCAAAGACCAGTGCTTCCATCCGCGAACGCGTGATGGCGGCGCGCGAACGACAAGCGGCGCGTTTTGCCGGCGAACGCATCTATTGCAACGCCCAGATGGGCAACCAGCTTCAAGATCGTTACTGTCAGCTTTCGCAGGAGTGTAGCGACCTGTTGGGGGCCGCGGTCTCTCGGATGTCGCTTTCCGGACGTGCACACCGCATAATACTCAAAGTGGCACGCACGATAGCCGACCTTGAGGGAGAAGAGAATATCCTCCCTTCGCATATTGCCGAAGCGGTGCAATATCGCTCTTTTGACAAAGAAACGTGGGGCGCGAACTAGTTGCGCAGTTGCCCACCGCATATCATTTTCCGATTTTTACACTACGTAATATACTAGCAAGATGAGTGAGCAAGAATTCCAGCCCGATTACCTGTTTGAGG
>CALHZE010000017.1 GCA_938040915.1 uncultured Bacteroidia bacterium
GGAGGATCGGGCAGGCGCGGCGTTGCCGCGAGTTGCGGGTGTAGCACGCTACACCCCTACAGGGGAATGAGGAGCTGTATTTGGTGCTAAGTTTGTACGGACGCCTATCGCGTGCGTCTGGCGCTAAAAGAACTCATCCCCGTCTTCGTCGGCAGGAAGCCCCGCGTCGTCACAGTCAAACGACACGCCACGCAACGACTCAGGCACACTCCACGTCGCCGAGGGCGAGATCCCCGACGTCGGATCTGCATAAGCCTTTTGAAGAAAAAGCCCCTGCACGGGAAGCGCCATCGCCGCCCCTTGACCATAATACATCGTAGAGAAATGCACCGCAGGGTCATCAGCACCAACCCACGTCCCCATCACAATATTAGGGTGCACACACATAAACCAACCATCGGCACTGTGCTGTGTCGTCCCCGTCTTGCCACCAAGAGGTCCGTCGAGCTTGTACACCGCACGCAAACGACGCCCCGACCCCTGATCTACGACACTCCGCAAAAGCGAAAGCATCCGGTAGGCTGTCTCCTGACTAATAATCTCTCGCTTGTGGGGTGTGAAGGTCGCGAGCACGTTGCCACTCTTGTCCTCAATGCGCGAGACGATGTAAGGCTCAACGTGGACGCCCCCCGAGGCAAATACGCCGTAACTTGCCACAAGTTCGTAGACGGAGATCACCGAAGTGCCGAGGAAGATAGAGGGCACCTCATCGATGTGACTCCGGATGCCCATACGGCGCAGAAGCTCAGCCATCGCCTCTGGCGAGAACTGCTTGATGAGCCACGCCGAGATGTTGTTGACCGAATTGGCAAGTCCCCACTTGAGGGTAACCATCTCGCCGTCGAGGGGGGTGGGGTTAGAGTTCTTGGGTGACCAAATGGTGTCGGCAACCTCAAAGACTTGAGGGACGTTGGGGACTTTCATACAAGGCGAGTAGCCCTCCTGCATAGCTAGGGTGTAAAGAAAGGGCTTGATGGTCGAGCCTATCTGGCGTCGCCCAGAGTAGACTTGGTCATATTTGTAGTATTTGAAGTTAGTGCCCCCCACATACGCACGGACGCGCCCCGTGTTAGGCTCTTGTGCCATAAAGCCGACGCGGAGCTGCCGCTTGACATAGAGCATGGAGTCGCGCGGGGTCATGACCGTGTCGCGCTCGCCTCCCTTCCACGAAAAGAGGGTCATCTCTACGGGTGTGTCAAAGCTCTTTTCAATCTGTTCGTCGCTCGCGCCCGCCCGTTTCATGTTGCGGTAACGTTCGCTTTGGTGAATACCCGCACGCAGCACCGCCTCGCGCGCCTTACGGTTGACGTCGTGCGAAAAAAGCCCTCGCTTCTTTTCTGCATCAAAGGCGGGTTGTAGGGTCTGCCCGACGTGTTGTGCCACGGCTTCCTCGGCATAGCGTTGAAGATTGACATTGATGGTGGTGTAGATCCGCAGACCGTCTCGATAGAGGTTGTAGAGTGAGCCGTCGGGCTTTTGGTTCTTTTGACACCATCCGTAGAGGGGGTTGTTGATCCATTCGAGCGAATCGTGTTGATACTGCTCGGGGAGGTAATACATTTTGGGTTGGGGGTAAGGGGCGGTCATAATCTGTCGGAGGTGTTCGCGCAGGTAGGTGGCTATCCCCGAGTTATGGTCTTGGACTTGGAAGTGAAGGGTGAGGGGCAGCGCCGAGAGGGAGTCATACTCGCGTTGTGAAAGCTTTTGGTATCTGAGCATCTGTTGCAAGACCACGTTGCGGCGCTCGAGGGAACGCTCAGGGTTTCTCACGGGGCTATACCACGTGGGACCCTTGACGAGCCCGACGAGGACGGCGGCTTCCTCGGTCTTAAGGGAGTCGGGGGTGGTGTTAAAGAAGGTGCGGGCTGCCATCTTAATCCCATACGCATTTGAGCCGAAGGGTACGGTGTTGAGATACATCGTGAGGATCTCGTCTTTGGTGTAGTTCCGCTCGAGCTTGATGGCGGTAATCCACTCCTTAAACTTGGTAATGGCGAGGCGTATCTTGGTCGCGATCTTAGACTCTGAGTAGGTGGAGTCGCGCGGAAAGAGGTTCTTGGCGAGCTGTTGGGTGAGGGTGCTTCCTCCGCCCGACTCGCCCTTTCCCATCATAACGGTCTTGAAAAGGACACGCATAAGTCCGCGCGCGTCAATCCCCGAGTGTTCATAAAAACGGATGTCTTCGGTGGCGACGAGGGCGTCGACAAGGGCTGGGGCGAGTTCGTTCCGTTCGACGAACGAGCGATTTTGGATGTAGAACGAACCGAGGAGCGACTGGTCGTCGGCGAGCACCTCGCTAGCCAAGTTGCTATTGGGGTTCTCAAGCTCCTCAAAGGTGGGCATTACGCCGAAAGAGCCTTGAGCGATAAGCACGAAAAGGGTCACGGTAAAGAGGACGAGCCCGAGGATGAGCCCCCAAAAGATGCGCCCAAATATGGGCGAGTAGCGTCGCTGATTGTCCCACATCTTCCTTAGAATTTCGCCTCAAAATTAGCACAATCGCGCGTCTTACTGGGGAAGGTGAGAGGGGGCAACGTGATGCGCGCGTTTTTAGCGTTGCGCACCCTTCCGTCTTACCCTCAGAGAGAGGGAGGGGGCTAATTGTAGACCACGAGCACGTTGCCGTTAAGGTAGGTGTGGTAGGGGCGGAGCTGATAGTTGCCGTCAGTCGAGATCCCCGCGTTGAGGAGTTGATAGGTGACCTCACAGTGGGGGCAATGTGCCTCGACGCCCGTGCGCTGGGTTGCCGTGATCTGGTCAAGGTGTCGGGGGCAAGTGACGTCATAAGCGGCGTAAGAGCCCAAGGGGACGAGCTGTTGGACGACATAGAGACCGTTGGCTTGCAGTCCGTAGTCGGGTATGGTCATCACCCCGCCGGGCACAGCGAGTTCGGCAAATTGGGGGAGCGCGAGCCCGATATGGAGGCGGAAACGGATATTCCACTCGTGCTTTTCCTCCTCTTTGTCGCAAGAGGAGAGAAGCGGTAGGAAGGCAATAAGGGTCAGAAAGAGATAACGCATCGGTAGCTCGCTTTATGTTTGAAAGAAAAACGCTTGTAGAGAGGGTTGCGTATAAGTGTGTCAAAACTCTTTAAGGGGAGGCACGCGATAGGCGTCTGTACCCCCCCATCCGCGTAAGCCCCCCTCCCGCACGTCACACCCTTGGCATCTTTAGGAATTTCTAATTGCCGTTTCAAGACGAAGTCCTAACATCTATGTCTTGTAAATAAAGAGAATCGTATAAAACAGGGGCATTCTGGGGACTCTTTTGAGTAGTTTTCTTAGGGAGGCGCTAGGACTCTCCTAGGGCTCCCCTAGGACTCCCCTAGGACTCTCCTAGGACTCTCCTAGGACTCTCCTAGGACTCTCCTAGGACTCTCCTAGGGCTCCCCTAGGACTCTCCTAGGACGCGCAAGGGACGCTGGCAAGGGAATTGAGGAAAACACAAAAATCAAGCCGCCCCCAGAAGGAGGCGACTTGGTACTCAAAAAGAGCGCTGTATGACTGATTAGAACGGGATTAGGACAAGCCCCGTCTCGATGGGGAAGACCTCGGGGCCGCGTCCCTTTTCAAAGAGCCCCATGGGGTAAAAGTTGGCATAGAGGCGGACGCAACCGATGCCGAGGCGTAGGGTGGGTGCAAACGAGATGTCATTGAGATTGAAGGTATCGCTCGTATACGCTTCGCGGTTCTTGTCATAGAGTAACTTTGTGGAGGAGTGGAGGCGCACATTGAGTAGGACACCGGTAGAGATGTAGACGCGGCGGAATCCGTTGCCCTTGCTCTGCAACTCGAGGAGGAGGGGGGCAGTGAGCGCCCAGTTGAAGAAACGGCTGGAACGTACCTTGTGTCCGGCGTCTTGAAGGTCGGTGTTGAAGGAGATGCTGTGCTCGCCGGTAACCATTGTGTTCTTGTTCTTGAAGCGATAGTTGTTGAAGTTGAAGCCGAGCCCCGTGAGGACACCGAAGTTGGAGCTCCAGAGGGGTACGCTATACTGGATGAAGTTGAGATTGAAGTTGAAGGAGGTACCGAGGTTCATCCGCAAGGGTTCTTGTTCGCCACTGAGGGCGAGGCTACCGGAGGGAGAGAGTAGCCAGTTGAAGCCGACCTCAAAGCCTGCCCAGTGTCCGCGGAAGTTGCGGTCTCGATAGGTCGTAACCGACTTGATGGCTTTGGCGATCTTGCGATAGTCTTCGTCGTCCCACTCATCATCGTCATCATCATCGTCATCATCATCGTCATCATCATCGTCGTCATCATCGTTGTCAGAGCTGCTCTTTTTTGTCTCGTTGTTGTTGACCGAGACTTTGACGTTCCCGTCAGAGAGTTTGTTAATGGTGATGGTTTTTACCGTCGTGGGCGTATCGGTGCTATTGACGGTGACTACGCGATAGTCTCCCGAGTCGGGCATAGAGAAAGTGTTCACCTGAGAAAGACGTCGTTTTGAGCGTTGGAATCGGAGGTCGGCGAGCCTGAGTTGTTTGTTCGCACGCTTGATCTGTTTCTCGGCACGCGCCATTTGTCGCTCGGCTTGTTGGTTTGCTCGTTCGAGTTGTTTATCGGCGCGTGAGAGGGCGACTCCGGCTCGTTCGAGCTCTTTGTCAGAGCGAGCGAGACACGAGGCAGAGTAGTCAGAGACGAGGTATGGGGGGAAGTCTACCTCTGGGGGGATTTGAAAAGCGGTGTCTGGGCGCTGTGAGCGGAACTTGAGGGTAAGGTAGTTGTCGTCGGTGAGGTTATAGGTCGCGATGTCGGCTGGGGCGATGTGTTGCGACTCGAGGTAATGGTCGAGGCGGTTGAAAGCCGCTTGGTATTCGGCATCAGAGATCTCTTGTGGCGTACGGTCGGGGTCGTCGCTCTTGCCGTTGTTGTCTAAGACAACGACGCGGTTGCTGGTGGCGAACCTTTGTGCGGAGGTATGGGTAGCGGTAAGGGTAACGAGCGCCACGAGGAGGAGGGATACAAGCCTATAGTGTTTCATTGTTCTCTACTTTTAGGAGTTCGTGAGTAAGACGGAGGAGGGGGCGGAAAGTTACAGTTCCTACCCCGATACGCTTTTGTACGGTCGGGTGCTACGCGGGGTGGGGTGCGTCCGCCAAACGGTCATTGCTCAAAACGCTCATACCAGCGCTCGGATCGTCTGGTCGGCAGTAAGGAAATGTGACGGGGGAATGCGCAAATGATCGGCGTCATGCACGAGCGTCCCCGCGGCTAGAAAGGGCGTGGCATCTGAAAGGAGGCGCGCGATGCGCTGCGCTCCGAAAGCAAGAGCACCTTCGCGCAAAGAGAGCCCCCAACGCGTGCGAAGACGCGTCATAAGCCACTCTTCCCAACGAATCTCTGTGGTCAGGAGCTCCGATTCTGGAAAAAGGGTACGTTCCTCTACCCCACGCGTATATGTGACAAGGTGTGAGGGATTCCACCAGCGTCGCCCCCCATCATACGAGTGTGCCCCCGCACCTAGCCCCAAGTAAGGTCGATCGTCCCAATAACCCATGTTGTGCCGCGAGTAGCCCTCGGGTTGGGCAAAGCTCGAGACCTCATAGTGGTCATAGCCCGCCTCACGCAACAGCGTGTCACAGAGGGCAAAATGGGCGACGCTCACCTCCTCGTCGACCTCGCGCAATTTACCCCGCGCCTGCATTTTACCAAAGGGGGTTGCTTCCTCGATAGAGAGGTGATAGGCCGAGAGGTGTTCTATGCCTAAAAGAGCGTTTAGCGTGTCTTTTAAGACTGATAAGGACTGAGAGGGTAGCCCATATATCACATCCGCCGACATTCGCGTGAAATGAGCCCTTTCTGCGAATCGTAGCGTATCTACCGCTTGGCGTGCCGAATGCCCACGCCCGAGGAAGCGAAGAAGCGAGTCGTCAAGGGATTGGATGCCCACACTAAGACGGTTTACCCCCACCGCTCGGAGGTCGCGGAAATAGGCGATCGAAGCTTGCTCAGGGTTACACTCAAGAGTGACCTCACAGTCAGGGGTGAGGGTGTAGTGGCGCTCAATGGCGCGAAGGAGTGTAGCGACTTGCCCTGCGGTCAGGAGCGAGGGCGTCCCACCGCCCAAGTAGATGGAACAGAGAGCGCCCGCAAAGTATGGTTGGTAAAGCGCCAACTCGGCAATGAGAAGGTCAATATAAGCATCGGGGGCGGCGGAGGCGGGCGTAGAAAAGAAGTCGCAGTAAGGACACTTGCGGCGGCAGAAGGGGATGTGGAGGTAAAGGCTAAAGGCTGTCATCGGGGTCGTCGTCTGCCTCAAAGATGCCGTAATCTTTTTGACGATAGACCTCCTTATCGTCCTCTTGGTAGAGGATGCTCAGGTAGCTGCGATAGCGCGACTCGGGGAGCTCGCCACGTAGGTAAGCCTCGCGCACGGCACACCCCGGTTCGAGCTCGTGGAGGCAGTTGTGGAAACGGCAATCGGCGGCAAGGGCAAAGATTTCGGGAAAGAAGTGAGAGACCTCTTGTTTTGAGACGTCTACCAGTCCGAACCCTTTGATGCCGGGGGTGTCGATAACGTAGGTCTCGGGGAGGGAGGGCAGGGGAAACATCTCGCTAAAGGTGGTGGTATGTACGCCGAGCCCAAACTGTTCGGAGAGGGGCGCTGTTTTCACACACAGGGCGGGGTCGAGGGCATTGAGGAGGGTCGATTTGCCGACGCCAGATTGTCCGGACAACAGGGCGGTTTTTCCACGAAGTCGCTCGCGGAGGGCATCAATCCCCTCCCCTGTTTCGGCAGAGACTTGTAGGAGGTCGACGTGCGCGGGGGTATAGATCTCCTCCATACGTAGGGTTTGCCATGCCTCTCGCTCCGCCTCAAGGTCACATTTGTTGAGCAGGAGCAAGACAGGTACGCCGTAAGCGCAGGCAGAGACCAGAAAGCGGTCGACGAACTGGATAGGGGTAGGCGGATAGAGAGAGGTATAGACGAGGATCGCGAGGTCGAGGTTGGCGGCGATCATCTGTTGTGCGGCAGAGAGCTTGACCGAACGGCGGAGGATGCAGTTACGGCGCGGCTCTACGCTGAGCACAGTGGCGGCTGTGGGGTCAAAGTGTACCCAGTCACCGACGACGACGGGGCTCGTGCTTCGCGACCCCTCGAGACGGAGGCGTCCGCGGAGACGGCATTCGTAACGTTCGCCCTCGGCAAGGACGTGGCATGAGCTACCGACGGTCTTAATGACGAGACCGCGTCGCGAGAGAGTGTTCATGGCGGAGTGTGATAGATGTGGCAGCGCGTTGGAGACGCTCCACGAGGCGCTGCGCACGTTGATAGTAAGGAGACGAGGCTAGGTAGCGCCCATCACCCCACTGCGACTGGTAAAAGCTCAGAAGAGCTTGCTGCTCGGCAAGAAAGGTGCGGGTGAGGGAGTCGGCAGTGGGGTAATCGTGCAGCGCGATAAGAAGCTCTATATCCTCGGCGGTGTGTTCGTCCATCGGAAAACGACGTCCGTTTAAGACCACAAGGGAGCGATGTATGACATGGCGCGCACGAAGCGAGTCGCCGCGGCGAAAGAGTGACTCTGCAAGACGCGAGAATGCGCCACGAAGGTCGATCGTGCGCACGACTTGGCGTATAGGAAAGTCGGCAAGGCGTGTCGTATCGGCAAGGGTCGTGTAATCTGACTGCCCCATGAGTCGCAGAAAGAGGGTGTCTGGGTCGATCGCCCCTGCACGCCCGAGGGAGTCAAGCGGGGTGTGGTGGGGTTGGAAACGATAGGTGAGTCCTTCGAAAGCGAGGTAGTTTTCTATACCAGCGATATACTGGCGGGGGACGGAGGTGAAGTAGATGGGGCGCGTCCCCGCATGTTGCATTAACAGAAAGAGCACCTCAGAAGCCGCAAGAGGCTCATCGGGTAAGGCAGGAAAAGTGAGCGGCTCTGCGTCGTAGATTTGCTGACGGAGCTGAGCTCTATACCACGGTAAGGAGAGTAACCCGATATTGCAGACGCGTACGTCGGTGCGGAAGCCCTCAACCTGTTGGAGATACCAAAGGGGGTAGGTGTCGTTGTCGCCTTCGGTAAAGAGGAGCGTTTGCGGGGGGAGACCGACGAGGTAATTGTGCGCGAGCTCTTGGGCAAAATGTCGCCCATGGCGCTGGTGTGAGGCGTAATTGGTGCACAACAGAAGAAGTGGGAGCGGCAGGGTCAACAGGAGGGTAAGGACGAGAGGAAAAAAGGGTTTTCCACAACCGACCTCACTAGTTTGCAGCGCTCGCAGGGGCGTCACCTGATGCGCCCGCACCCTAGATCCCAAAGCGATAGACACTTTCAGCCCCACTCTTGAGAAGAAATAATAAATAGGAAAAACGCTCAGTCCAATAGGGATGGCAAAGAAGGCAAACGAACCGACATAGACGTAGTCGCGTTCGCGGGGTTGGAGGGGTGTGTCATTGAGGTAAAGGGCAATAGCGAGCCCCATAAAGAGGAAACCTAGCAGGCAGACCGTGTTGTAACGAGGGCTACGGAAAAAGAGAAAGCCTATACCGAGCACCCCAAACAAGAGTGGAAGGGCATAGAGGGGTTGTCGCCCGACGGCACGACGCATGGCGGGGGTAAGCTGCGACTGATCGCCAAGAAAAAGGGCGTCGAAGGGACGGATACCCGAAAGGGCATTGCCATGGAGGGTCGAGGCGGTCGTGTTAAGGACGTCGTCTTGCCGCCCGAGAAAGTTCCACAAGAAATAGCGCCAGTACTGATGATTGAGCTGGTAGGCAACTGTATAGCGAAGATTGTCGGCTAGGGAGGGAGGGTCTTGGAGTCCGTTAGCCCAAAAGGCGTAGAGTCGCTGGTGCTCGGGCTCTTGGCTATAGATACGGGGATAACGAGGGGGTGCGCCATACTGTTCGCGCGCGAGATAAGCCTTGAGAGAGTCTAGCTCTGCGGGAGCTCCCAAATTGAGGGGCGGATGTGTCGAGGCACGCAG
>CALHZE010000018.1 GCA_938040915.1 uncultured Bacteroidia bacterium
CGGCTTCTACCAGTACCACAAACGTAACCATATTATCTACCTCTCACAGGACTTGGATGAGATCACCAAGGGCTTCGTACTTGCGCATGAGCTCGGACATATGCAGATGCACCGAAATCTAAATACGGTTTTCATGGACACAAAGACATTCAATCCGCACAGCCGATTTGAACGGCAGGCAAACACATTCGCTGTCGAGCTTCTTCTCCCCGACGATCTGCTGCGTGAGTATCCAGAGTGTACTGTATACCAACTCGCACGATCTGTCGGTGTGCCGGAGGAGTTTGTTGAGCTTAAAGTGATATAAGAAAGGAACTCATATGAGTAATATTGACTTAAATAGAGAACTTCAAACGATCAAGAACAACAATCCCATACACGGGGCGTTGCTTGAAAAATGGCTTCGATCATACTTCTATTATATAAAAAATGAAAACACCTCTTTAGAAAGCCGAATACCAACGATAAAACGTGGGCAGATCCTTTATGTGGATTTCGGTTACAACGTGCAAAGTGAGTTTAGGTACGTCCATTATTGTGTAGCGTTGCATGAAAGCACAAGGCTCAATAAGAAGGTTACGGTCGTGCCGATCACATCAAAAGCGCACCCGCATCAGATTGCCATTGGCTCTGAGTTGGGGCATCAGTTAGAGGTCGTTATTCGGAGCAAGGAGCGGTCTTCTTTTTGGCAACCATACCGAGCATTAAAGCCCGAACTCGAAAAACGAGGTATCCCTTTCAATATTCCTGCGATCAGTGCGTATGATACGGTACACCCGAGTTGCAGCAGTTTGATTCTATCACTAAAGCAAATGCTTTCCTCAGACGATCCGCTGCAAGTTGATCTCGATCGGATTCTAAAATCTCTGGATGATTTCCAAAAGTTTATCGACCAAGCCCCCGAGTTACTGAAAGACAGCTATCTGAAGGTGGCGGATATAACGACAATAAGTAAAGCGCGCGTAATTTTTCCAAAAACAAAAACACACCCGCTGATGTTCTTAAAACTTTCTGATGAAACGCTGAACCGCTTGGATGATGAGATACTTCGACGGTTCACTAAAAAGCATTGACGAATCAATGACACGATGGTATAATAACCACATAAGAGAGGGGTATACCCCCTAGGCAGTGTAACTGCTGATACCATCGGCGGCTAGCCCGCAGACCCGTTCATTGATTTGTCAGTGAGCGGGTCATTTATTTTCTATAACAAAAAACCGCTCACCGTGCGCCAACACGATGAGCGGTGAAGCAGATAGTCTCCGAAGAGATATACCTACTCTGTAGCAAGACAAAGTATATCACACCTTCGGGGATTATTCCACAACGAATCTTC
>CALHZE010000019.1 GCA_938040915.1 uncultured Bacteroidia bacterium
GCCCCGCTTTTGTATAACGCATTATCTTTGTGGTAACGAAAGTGATTCTGCCGTGCGAAATTTGTGCTTTTTACAGACGTTGTGGCGCGTAGCCACTCTCTTAGGGATTGGGCTCGCGTTGGGGCTTGCGGCTTGTACCCGAGGGGAGTTTAACGACCTCGAGGGTGTGGGGAATATGCGTATCGCGCACGACACCACTTGGACGGCTGACCGCCCTATCCTCATCGAGGGGAATGTCAACATCGAGGCGGGCGCAACCCTCACGATAGACGCCGGAACTACCATACGCATGGGCGAGCGCGCTGCGTTTGTCGTAGGGGAAAACTCGTCCGGAGGCTTGCGGATCGAGGGGACGCGCGAGCGCCCCGTCCGTATCCTCCCCAAGTCTACCGAGGTGAACTGGCGGGGGATTCACCTCTTCCGCGTCCTCCCCACGACCCGTTTCAACTATTTGGAGATCGAGCAAGCCGGAGACGGCACAACACCCGCAATCAGCATCCTCGATCTCAATTTCCCCATCCGTAATACGCGCCTTGATCGTTGCGGAGGCGATGGCATCGAGATCGCGCGCGTCTCGCCCGCCAACATCCCGTGGCTACAAGACGTCTCCATCCAAACTGACAACGGAAACCCTGTGAGCGGTCACGTCTCGCTCCTCCTCGCCTTAGACGCTTCCTTGCGTTTTACTGCCCCGCGCGGGGGGATTTACCTCCGCAGCGGCTCCCTCACCGCCGCCTCTTGCTATTTCTACAACTATACGTGCCCCTACATCGTCCGTTCAGAGCTCTCTATCGATGCGGCGCGCGTCGATTTTGACCCAGAAACCCATATCGAGTTCGAACGCGACGGAGCTCTCAATTTTGGCTCTTATCTGAAAACCGCGATTCACGCCCAAAGGGTCGCCTTTACGGGGATCTCGCGCTACAGTCGATACACCTCTCACTCGTGGAAAGGCGTGATTGTCAATACCAACGTCGTCCCCGAAGATAGCTTCTTTCGAGAGTGTCTTTTCCAGACCGGAGGCGGAGGAAACGAGGGCGGCTGTCTGGTGGTCTATGACGTGCAAGGGCTCGAGGTCTCCGCCTCCCGCTTCCTACAGAGCGCCGGTTACGCAATCGTCTTGGTGGGGAGCGCCGCCATCAGAGAGCGGAGTCAGAATCTGTTTGAGGACAACCGTCTTGGTGACATTACGCACCGAAAATAAGAGAAGCTATGCCTGATATCCAAGAAAATCAATATTCCATGACCCCGTGTGGCGAGCTCATCGGGGGGCTAGAAGGTGCTAGTGCACGGACGCTCCGCTGTGGCGGACGCCTCTTGAGTTTGGAAAAGCCCGTGGTGATGGGGATTCTCAATGTCACGACCGACAGCTTCTATGCTGCGAGTCGTTGCCAATCGTCGCGACGCATCGCCAAGCGCATCCGCCAAGTGGTCGAGGAGGGAGGCGCTATCCTCGATATCGGAGCCTGTTCCACACGCCCTGGGAGCGTGCCGCCCACACCCGAAAAGGAGTATAAAGCATTGCACAAAGCGTGCGCCATTGCGCGGAAAATCGTGCCCTCCCTACCCATCTCAATAGACACCTATCGCGCCGAAGTCGCTGAGCGGCTCTTAGACGAGTTCGGCGTCGAGATGATTAACGACGTCTCGGGCGGACTCCTTGATGCGCGCATGTTTGAGGTGATAGCCAAGTACCGAGTGGCTTACGTACTCACACACATACAAGGTACGCCTACAGATATGCAACGTGACCCGCATTATGACAACGTGGTGCAGGAGGTCGCACAGTTCTTTACCGGACGTGTCGCCGCGTTGCGAGAACGCGGCGTGGCTGACATTATCCTAGACCCAGGCTTCGGTTTCGGAAAGAATATCGACCACAACTATGCCCTCTTGCGCAACCTCTCGGCTTTTGCGATGCTGGAGCTCCCGATCCTCGCCGGTCTTTCGCGCAAGAGCATGATATATAAGCTCTTGGACACCGACGCTGCGGGGGCTCTTGAGGGCACACAGAGTCTCAATACGTTGGCGCTTGCCAATGGCGCAGCAATATTGCGCGTCCACGACGTCTGCCCTGCGGTACAAGCCATAAAGCTATTTTCCTGCTACGCTAAGCAGCGCTGTCTCTAAAGCGCGCGCGAACCGATCATGGGGGTGCAAGGACTCTTCTCTATAGGCATACTCGACTTGGTCGACATCCTCCTTGTCGCGTACCTCTTCTACAAGATTTACAAGATGACGCGCGGCTCGGTCGCCGTCACGATCTTCTGGACAGTGAGCACCCTCTATGCGGCGCGGGTCGTGGTGCGAGCCCTCAATATGGAGCTTATTAGCACCATCCTCGGCCAACTGACTGGGATCGGGCTCCTAGCACTCCTCATCGTCTTTCAACAAGAAATACGCCGCTTCCTGCTCTATTTAGGCAACTATTACAAGTCGCGCCACCGTCTCTCTTTCACCTCGCTCCGTAAGCTCTTTTTTAAGCCGCATCCGCGACACGTCATCATGAGCGAGAGTAATATCGCTGAGGTGGCAGAGGGCTGTGCACAGATGAGCCGAGACTACACTGGGGCGCTCATCGCGATCGCGCGGACAGACAATCTACAAGAGCTCATCGACTCGGGGGTGCGGGTTGACGGACTCATTCGTGCGCGTCTGTTAGAGAGTTTCTTTTTCAAAAACGCCCCCTTGCATGACGGAGCGGTGATTCTCCGCAACGACCGTCTGGAGGCGGCGCAATGTATCCTCCCCGTCTCGAATGATATTAACATCCCCAAGCGGCTTGGCTTGCGTCATCGTGCCGCGATTGGCTTGACGGAGATGACCGATGCCATCCTCGTGGTCGTTTCTGAGGAGACGGGGGCGATAAGTCTCTTTTGTGGCACAGAGCGTCACGAGGGGGTGACACAACAGCAGCTGCAGCGCAGGCTTTCTGAGTTGCTGGTGCTGTAGAGGCTGCGCTATGCGCGTTGACAATCACGACCGACTAGCAGACCTCGTTGGGGCGTAGCACAGCTTGCGACCCTACAGATAACAGAAAAGGGAGTTGAGCGTTAAGCTCAACTCCCTTTTTTAGGTCTAAAACACTACCCCTCGGGGGGCGTCTGTCAGAGAGGCTTGCCCAGTTATTCTTCGTCAGTGTCTTGGTATGCCTTCAAGAGTTTGTCTTGGACATCCGCTGGCACTTGTTCGTACCCCGCAAACTTCATGCTGTAGGTGGCACGACCGCCTGAAATGGAAGAAAGCGCCGTAGAATAACGCCCAATCTCAGCAAGAGGTACGCGCGCTTGGAGGTGCTCAAAGCCCTTGTCGCTCTCCATGCCGAGGATCACTGCACGGCGGTTCTGGAGGTCACTCATGACGTCGCCCATAAACTCGGTCGGGACAAGCACCTCAACCTCATAGATGGGCTCCATGATCTTCGGTCCTGCCTCCTTAAAGGCAGCACGGAAAGCGTTCCGCGCTGCAAGCTTGAACGAGATCTCGTTGGAGTCTACGGGGTGCATCTTCCCATCATAGAGCGCCACGCGGATGTCGCGCGCATAAGAACCCGTGAGTGGCCCTTGCTCCATTTTCTCCATCAGCCCTTTCAAAATGGCGGGCATAAAGCGGTTGTCGATAGCGCCACCAACGATGCAGTTGTAGAAAATCAGCTTGCCACCCCAATCGAG
>CALHZE010000020.1 GCA_938040915.1 uncultured Bacteroidia bacterium
AGGGAATGAGACACAGTCAGCAGCTAATACATTGAGTCTGATTAGCGCTGGAACGGAGTTGCGGGGAGAGATAGACTGTGGCGGAGATCTCCGGATAGATGGTACTGTTATTGGCACTCTGCGCGTTAAAAGTAAAGTCGTAGTTGGCGAAACGGGACGGATTGAGGGGGATATGCAGTGTAAGAATGCCGATATAATGGGCTATATGCAGGGAAAGCTTCAGGTTGTAGAGTTGTTAAGTTTGAAAGCGACAGGTAAGTTTAACGGAGAACTGCAAACTCAGCGTCTTGGTATTGAGCCTGGTGCTATTTTCACAGGAACATGTAAGATGTCTGAAGACCTAACATCACATATTTCAGGAGAAAAGAAAGATAAATAAGCTTTAGGGGGAATTGTTCCTTTCTCAAGTAGCGCTCAGATGCATTGTTCTCATTCATTTAGGCAATACACATACGTATCTGCGCTCGTTTTAGGGTTGTGTGGTCTGTTGTGGGGGGGAATTCTCTCTCTTGGTGTATTTGGGGGGTATTTTGCTTTCTTGCCGGTAGTTCCAATCTTCTTTTTCGTGATGGGGATTCTGGCGGTGTTTTATATGCGCAAAGTCGTAGATGGGACGCTTCGCAATCGAATGGTAGCACATTTCATGCTACTCACCATCGGAAAGCTATTGATAGATGTACTGTTCGTTGTGGTAGGGTTGCTTCTTCTTGACAATACGCACCGTATGGGGTTTGTTTTAGTTGCCTTATCCTGTTATATCCTTTCTCTCCTCCTCTCTGTACGTTACGTAATATAAACATGTCTGTCGAAGGGAAACGCAGAGTTATAACAACTCACGTACTTCAAACGATGAAGGATCGAGGTGAGCGTATATCCATGCTTACCTCTTATGATTATTCTATGGCTAGAATCTTAGATCAGGCTGGTATAGACATCATATTAGTCGGCGATTCTGCTGCAAATGTAATGGCTGGGTTTGAGAGTACATTGCCCATTACACTAGATGATATGATTTACCACGCCGCTTCTGTGGTACGTGCCGTGAAGCATGCTTTAGTGGTAGTCGATATGCCTTTTGGATCTTACCAAGGAGATTCTCAACGAGCTCTTCAATCGGCGATTCGAATCATGAAAGAAAGTGGAGCGGATGCGATTAAAATGGAAGGAGGAAAAGAGATTTTAGATTCCGTACACAGAATCCTCTCTGCCGGTATCCCCATTATGGGACATTTGGGGCTGACTCCTCAAAGTATTCATAAGTTTGGAACTTACGTTGTCAGAGCTACCGAGGAAGAGGAAGCAGATCGGCTAGTATCTGATGCTCAGGAGTTGGAAGCGGCTGGTTGTTTTGCGATAGTTTTGGAAAAGATTCCGGCTCGTTTAGGCGCAGAAGTTGCTCATAAGCTTCAGATCCCTGTTATTGGTATTGGGGCAGGCGGAAAGGTTGATGGGCAAGTACTAGTCTCACACGACATGCTAGGCATAACAGAGGCCTTTTCTCCTCGTTTTTTACGCCGTTATGCTAGTCTAGGAGAGGAGATGTTCTCTGCATTTAAAAACTACATTCAAGACGTAAAGGAGGGAACGTTTCCTAATGAGAAAGAGCAATACTAATCCGAAATCCTTGGAGGAACGCTCCTCTCGTCCTTTATTGTCTCGTATTTTGTATGAAGACCGGCATCTTTTAGCCTTTGACAAGGAAGTCGGAGAGATTGTTCAGGGAGATAAAAGCGGTGATATTCCACTGCAAGCAGCATTGAGTCTGCAATTGAAAGAGCGCGAGAAGAAAACAGGGAATGTTTACTTACAAGCAGTACATAGGATAGATCGTCCAGTATCTGGTGTCGTGCTTTTTGCAAAAGTAGATAGAGTATTGTCACGCTTACACGCGCAGTTTAGCTCAGGAGTTGTTGAACGTTTCTATTACGCTTTAGTAGAAGGACGACCTGAAGAGGAAAGCGCGACTATTGAAAGTTTCCTCTTACGAAATCCTCATCTTAACAAGACATTTATAGTAAAATCGACCTCTTTAGGAGCGCAGTTATCTTCTCTAACTTATGAAATGGTGGGTGTTACTCGTAGCTTTTCACTCCTTAGAGTAAAGTTACTGACGGGACGCCATCATCAAATACGAGCTCAATTGGCGAGCATTGGTTGTCCAGTTCATGGAGATCTGAAATATGGGGCTAAGAGAAGCCTTCCTAACGGAGGGATAGCATTGCACGCCTCCTCATTAAGTTTTCTACACCCGATATCTAAGGAAAATATGTACATAGAGAGCTCTTGCCCATTCTTAGGGCTATTAAGACAATAGTAGGCGGATATTTTTAGTGAAGCTCTTTATAGAATAGAAGGGGATTCTTCGCTGTTTCGTCCCATTCTGGATGGAATATCCGTAGTAAGTCTTGAAGAATTATGTGAGGTAAGAGCACTCCAGATTCGTAAAAATCATTCCCCTCGCTATCTAAACAATGGTTGTATACGTGCTTCTTGATGACGGATTTGAAGTCGCGATATTTAACCAATTGATTTAATGAATCTATATTACTTGGGTGTAACCAGTAATCTGCACTCATACCATCTACAATGACATCTTCTATTGCAAGTGCTCTAGAGGTAGTTCCGTGAAATTTTGTGCCGATAATACTGATAGCGCCAGCATCTCGAATCAATTGACTCATATAAGACGAATCACTAGGTATGTACCATACGCCCTTCCATGGAAGATTTAAGAGGACGGTAGGGGTATAATGAGGTGTGTTTAGACTCCGTTGAGCGAGTTGCGTGTAGCTATAGCTTATACTATCAAAAATTTCATCAGCACGGGAGTGGCTTTTCAACAAATAACCAAAGAACTTAATCCACTCACTACGCCCTAAAGGGTGGGCTTCTAAATATTCATTGCATAATAAAACCGGAATATTCAAGTGTTGAAAAAGGAAATAGTAATCAGGTAGGAGGGAGGAATTGGAATAGCCTAGCACAAGATCTGGTTGCAGCTGTATAATTGCCTCTATATCCAAATTGGGTATTTGTCCCACATCTAAAATCTTAGAAGATTGTATCGCAGTGCGTATAAAAGGAGAAGTTACAAATTGCCCCCCAGCAACTCCTACGATAGCCTCATTAAAGCCCAACGCTCCTAAAAATGCGAGATGAGTCGTACTCAAGCAAACGATTCTTTGCGGAGGAGTCTGTATACATAATACTGTATCGTTATGGGAACGCGTCCCCTTACCAATCTCTACTTTTATTCTTGGATTGGTATTTACATAAAGCGTAGTATCTCCGTGTTCGATCTTTATAGCGAAGCCCTTAGCATAAGATAAAATCGATTCGGTCGAATCAACCGCAGGAGAACTACTTCTGGTACAGGAAAAGAACAAAAGACAAGACAGTAACAAGAAACATTCTTCAAGACTTGCTCTATTCTTCATTCTAGAGATTCCATATGCAAATCTACCGCACCTTGTATCTCTGTACAAGAAGCTCCAAAATGCCCCAATTGTAAGTTCACTCCTGTTTGTACTTTTACAAATTGAATTCCTGGGAGATGTACGCGATTTCCATCTTTATCAATAGCGTCATCAATGTCAAAAGCCATGTTCGGCTGGTTATGAGCCATTGTGTTAGAAAGAGCCCAATACCTAGTCGTTTCCCGTAAGGATACGCCTTCACCACTCCATATTTCTTCTCCATTATCAGGAAAAAGCGTTCCTGATAATGTTATACTTTCATCCTTTTTACGCCATAGAGGCCAATACTCCCTCTGAGTTGTTATTGCTCCCTTTCCTTCGTTAGCAGTCGGATCAAAGCCGTCAAAACTGAGTTTCGGGATATAACCAGCACTCCTTTCCTTAATAGGTAGGGTGCCTACATAGGAAGATTCCCAAAGGATATGATCGGGGATAGCAAATTCTCTCGCTTTGGATGAGTCAGTTCTAGAATAACGAGAAGTATT
>CALHZE010000021.1 GCA_938040915.1 uncultured Bacteroidia bacterium
GGGGTTTATACGCGTATGGCGATTATCAGTACGATCCTCGGTAAGAAGCCCGATAACACACCTCAAAAATAACACAACACTCTTCACGCATAATGGAAAGCAATAACAAGACCGAGCGCGTAGTGAGCGCTATCGAGAATGGTACGGTAATTGACCACATTCCGGCGGATGCGCTCTTTAAAGTGATCCAGATCTTAGGGTTGAGTCATCTCTCAAACCAGATGACCTTTGGGGTGAACCTCCAGAGTCAAAGGTTGGGCAAGAAGGGCATTATCAAGATTGCCGATAAGTTTTTTAAGGCGGAGGAGATCAACCGTATTGCGATGGTTGCACCTCACGCTAAGCTCAATATCATCCGGAACTTCAAGGTGGTAGAAAAACTCGAGGTGCGTTTGCCGGAGCAAATCATAGGGATTGTGCGTTGTGTTAACCCGAAGTGCATCACCAATAACAACCCCGTTACTCCGAAGTTTGATGTGCTCTCTGATAGCCCCGTGTCTTTGCGTTGTCACTATTGTGAACGCATTACCGATGAGACGCATATGGAGTATATTACCGAGTAACCCCGATGGCAGAAGAACCCAAGCAGCACCCTCTTTCAGATTATGGAGAGTTTGCCTTAATCGACCATTTGACACAAGACTTTCCGCCACTCCATCCCGAGACGAAACTCGGGGTGGGGGATGACGCTGCCGTTTTGCAACCCCCAGCGGGTGAACGCTTGGTCGTAACTACTGATATCTTGCTAGAGGGGATTCATTTTGACCTTCGTTACACCCCTCTTCATCACCTTGGGTATAAGTCTGTGGCGGTGAACTTGAGTGATGTGTATGCGATGAATGCGCGTCCGGTGGCCATTACGGTTACTATTGGCGTATCGCAGCGGTTTATGGTTGAGCAGTTGGAGGATCTTTATCGCGGCATCCGGTATGCGTGTCGGGAGTTTGAGGTTGACCTAGTGGGGGGTGACACCTCGTCGTCGCTGACAGGGTTAACTATCTCGGTTACGGCGATGGGCTTTGCTAAGCCTGAGGCGCTCTGTTATCGTTCGGCGGCGCAGCCTAATGAGCTCATTTGTGTTACGGGAAATCTCGGGGCAGCTTACGTGGGGCTTCGGATCTTGGAGCTCGAAGCGCGGGTGTTGGAAAAGCAACCGGCGGCGCAACCTAAGCTCGAGGGGTATGAGTATGTGTTGGAGCGCATATTGCGCCCTCGTCCGCGACAAGATGCTTATTTGCAACTCGCGGCAGCAGGGATTAAACCCTCGGCAATGATGGACATCAGCGACGGTCTCTCGAGTGAGTTGCTTCACATTTGCAAGCATTCGAAGGTCGGGTGTCGCATCTATCCAGAGCGCTTGCCGATAGATCAAGAAACTTATCGTGTGGCAGAGGAGCTTCACCTTGATCCGTTGCTTGTGGCGATGAATGGCGGTGAGGACTATGAGTTGCTTTTTACCCTACCAGCCGAGTATAATGAGCGGATGGAGGAGCTGGGGGTGTCGGTTATCGGTTACACGACCGAGGCAGCCAAAGGGGCAGTAATAGTGACCTCGGAGGGAACAGAGTACCCGATCGAGGCGCACGGTTGGCAAGCCTTTAAGTCGTAGAGTCGTGTATGGAGTGCTTTTGAGTGTGCTAGTTGCTTCTGTTGTTTGGTTGCCAAATTTGTTTATCTTTGTCTACCAGTAACTAAAAACGCTTAGGAGAGTCTATTGATGAAATTGCACTTTCGGATGGTCGATCCGCTCGCCGAGGACTTTGTGCGAGAGTTCCTTTTAGCGCCAACGGTCACGTTTTATGATTTTTATCGCTTCCTCTGTGACCAGTTAGAGCTCCCTTCAGACCTTCTAATGTCGTTTTACGTAGTCGATGAAGATTGGGAGAAGACCATGGAAATTACCCTCATGAATATGGGGGACTCTGACTCGGAAATCCCGCTCGTGGAAATGAATGCCGTGACCATTGGCAATGTGTGTCAGCACCCAGGTCAGCGCCTTATCTTCTGTTATGATCTCTTTTTGAACCGCACGCTTTATTTACAGTACCTCAGATCGGAGGAAGGAGATGTCGCGCTTCTCCCAGGCGAGTGTATTAAGTCAGAGGGGGCGAACCCAAAACCAAGCCCCTCAATGGAGGGCACTGTGTTAGCCGATATCTGCGAACTGAGCCGATGAGCTCGGTTGTTGCCGTCCCCTTTACGCTCATCGCTCTTTATGGGGTTACGGGTGTCGGAAAAACGGCAACGGCGCTCCGTTTGGCTCAGGAGTTGGGGTGCGTCATCATTTCTTCAGACTCGCGCCAGTGTTACCGCGAGATGCGGATCGGTACGGCGCAGCCGACCGCGGCAGAGCGGGCTCAAGTGCCACACTATTTTGTGGCCACGCATTCGATAACCGAGCGTTTTTCGGCAGGACAATTTGAGGTTGAGGCGCTGTCTGTGATCGAATCGTTAAAAGCGGCGGGGGAGCGCGTGGCGATCCTTACGGGTGGGTCTATGCTTTATATGGACGCGTTGACGCGTGGGTTGGATGCGTTCCCTGTTCCCGATCCGGCGTTGCGAGCGCGTCTTTCGCAACAGTTGGAAGCAGAAGGGGTTGCGTCACTTTTTGCACAATTGCAGAGAACCGACCCTATCACCGCTGGTCGTATCGATCGGCAGAATGGGGCGAGGGTGCTCCGCGCTTTGGAAGTGACGCTACAGACAGGGACGCCTTATAGTCAGTGGTTGACGCGCCCAGTTGTGCCGCGTCCTTTCCGGTTGATCGAGGTGGGAATAACGCGCCCGTTGCCTGAGCTTCATCAGCGAATTAGCAAGCGTGTTGAGGTGATGCGTCGCGAGGGGTTGGAGGAAGAAGTGCGAGGGCTTATGCCCTATCGTGATCTACCTCCTCTTAAGACGGTCGGTTACCAAGAGTTGTTTGCTTATTTTGATGGCGAGTTGTCGCGCGAAGAGGCTTTTGAGCAAATCAAAACCCATACGCGTCAGTATGCGCGACGTCAGCGTCAGTGGTGGCAGCGTAACCGGTCGATACGTTGGTTTGCGCCAGAGGATATTTCTGTTCATGAGCTCGCTCTGTAACTCTCTTGCGAGTTCTGGCATCTCCTTTTTTATCCTCGCTAATCCCTTGCGACAGTGCTCGATGGGACGACTCTTACTATAGAGGCGACACCTGAGAATGGCTGGAAGCTTTCAGCGCTTATAGCTAATGACGAGGATATCATTGCGAGTAAGAGCTTCGTCGTCAAAAGTGCAGCGTCTGTGATGGCAACCTTTGTCGAAGATGAGGGGAACAATAACACAGAGCCAACAGCAGTAGAGGATGTCGCGCTCGCGTCTATTGAGGTTGTGCCGAATCCGTTCGACGGCGAGTTGTATATCGCGAATCCGACGGGTGTTGTGCTACGCTATGAGTTGGTCACGCTTTCGTTTCGGGTGTGACCGTTCGCGCCGGAGAGGTCACAGGCAATGAGCTTATGGTAGATACTGAGTCTCTTTCCACAAGACTCTATTTTGTGCGCTTGCGAGTGCGAGATATGGGTACGGACACTGCGAGTGGTAAAACGCTAATAACCGTAGGTGAAATGCGAGAGGGGGATGGTCTAAGAAGGGTTACCCCCCTTTTTTATGGCACGGAGAGTTCTTAGAAAAGTTCTACCTTTGTGTTACGAAGTGCCATAAGGTGTATGCTTGTGGTGTATGTCTGTGGTCAGAACACTAAAACGGAAAATGCTATGAGTGGCATTCAGGCAGAAAAAATTAAAGGTTTGATCGAGAAGCGTGAGCAGGCTCGGAAGGCTGGGGGCGAGAAAAAAATCGCCTCCCAACATGAGAAGGGCAAGCTGACCGCTCGGGAACGTATCAAATTGTTGCTGGATCCGAATAGTTTCGAAGAGTTTGATATGTTCGTCACCCACCGGTGTCAGGACTTTGACATGGATAAGCAGCATCTCCTCGGAGATGGTGTCGTAACGGGACACGGGACGATTCATGGTCGGGTCGTGTATGTCTTTTCACAAGATTTTACCATTTACGGCGGTTCGCTTTCCTTAACCTGTGCAGAGAAGATTTGCAAGATTATGGATATGGCGCTTAAGAATGGTGCGCCCGTGGTTGGGATCTTAGACAGTGGTGGCGCTCGCATTCAGGAAGGGGTGAATAGTCTCGCAGGGTATTCTGAGATCTTCGAACGCAATATCAAGGCTTCGGGTGTTATCCCGCAGATTAGTATGATCATGGGACCGTCAGCGGGTGGCGCTGTTTATTCGCCAGCCTTGACCGATTTTATCTTGATGAACTCGGGGACGGGGAATATGTTCGTAACAGGACCGAAGGTGGTGAAGACCGTGACGGGTGAAGTGATCAGTGCAGAGGCGTTAGGGGGTGCTACGATGCACGCTACGAAGTCAGGGGTGGCATCTTTTAAGTCAGAAAACGAGGAGGAGGCTTTTTCGCTTATTCGAGAGCTATTTGAATATATCCCGCAAAACAACCTCGAAGAGCCCCAACGTGTGCTCTGTGAGGATAGCATTGACCGTTTGGAAGATTCGCTTAACGAGATTATTCCTGAGGAAGCGAACAAGCCATATGATATGATGGAGGTTATTTCGGCTATTGTCGATAACCGGAAGTTCTTTGAGGTGCATCGAGACTTTGCAAAGAACATCATCGTGGGTTTTGCGCGAATGAACGGCATGTCGGTGGGAATTGTGGCCAACCAACCGAACTTTATGGCTGGGGTGCTTGATATTAACGCTTCGCGTAAGGCGGCGCGTTTTGTGCGCTTCTGTGATGCGTTTAATATCCCGCTGGTCACGTTGGTCGATGTCCCAGGTTTCCTTCCCGGTTCGGGGCAAGAAACGGGCGGGATTATCATGCACGGCGCAAAACTCCTCTTTGCTTATGGCGAGGCTACTGTGCCTAAGGTTACGGTGATTTTGCGTAAGGCGTATGGTGGTGCGTATATCGTGATGAGTTCGAAGGGATTGGAGTCAGATATCAACT
>CALHZE010000022.1 GCA_938040915.1 uncultured Bacteroidia bacterium
GGTGCTCACGAAATAATTAAGGAGTGTGAAGGATGCAGGTTTTTAATGCTGTTGGACGTAGAAAGTCGGCTGTAGCGCGAGTGTATATTTCGCAAGGGGAAGGAAATGTGACGGTGAACAAGCGCACATTGGAAAGTTATTTCCCCTCTCCTCTTCTTCGTTTCGTTGTTACGCAACCTTTCACAGAGTTGGCGTTGAGTGAAACGTTTGATGTGAAGATCAATCTTTGCGGTGGGGGAATCTCCGGACAGGCAGAGGCAGCGCGCTTGGGCATTGCTCGTGCGTTGATTGCTTATAATCCGGAGTTGAAACCACAGTTGCGTGCAGCAGGCTTCGTTACGCGTGACCCACGTGAAGTGGAACGTAAGAAGCCAGGTCGTCCTGGGGCACGTCGTCGCTTCCAGTTCAGTAAGCGTTAGTATTCTGATTTTGTGGTGGGGCGTAGCACATAGCTGCGCCCTATCTTTGAGTAAGGGCGTGGGGTGTAGGGGAGGGAAGGGGTTAGAGTCCTTTTGTTCTTTTTTGGGGGTAACCCCGTGTCTTGATTTTGAGTGGTTAGTGCAGGCACGTTGCTTTTAAGGGCGTGTTCAAACGATTAAGATCAACGGTCGGTTTTGCTACTTAGTCGTTGCCTGACGTGGATTTTTTTACAATATACAGGTATGCCAAATTTGAGTTTTGAGCAAATGTTGGATGCGAAGGTGCACTTCGGTCACCAGACGCAGAAGTGGTGTCCGAAAATGGCACCCTACATCTTTATGGAGCGTAACGGTTACCACGTAATCGATCTCCGTAAGACGTTAGTTAAGGTGGATGAAGCAGCGCAGGCACTCCGCCAGATTGCGCGCAGTGGGCGTCGCATTCTCTTCGTTGCTACGAAGAAGCAGGCAAAGGAAGTGGTTGCTACGCGCGTGAAGGAAGTCGGGATGCCATTCGTTACAGAGCGTTGGCCAGGCGGTATGCTTACCAACTTCCCCACGATTCGTAAGGCCGTTAAGAAGATGAGTAACATCGACAAGATGATTACTGACGGGACTTATGAAAACATGTCAAAGCGCGAAAAGCTCCAGCTGACGCGTGTGCGTGCGAAGTTGGAGAAAAACTTGGGGTCTATTGCAGATATGAACAAGTTGCCTTCTGCGCTCTTTGTCGTGGATGTGCAGCGTGAGTATATCGCCGTGCGTGAAGCGAACCGTTTGGGGATTCCTGTATTTGCTATGGTAGATACGTGCTGTGACCCAACGCCAATCGACTATGTTATCCCAGCCAACGATGACGTGAACACGTCTATCGACCTCATCATCGGTGAAATGTGTGAGGCTATTAAGGAAGGGTTGCTCGAGCGTAAGATGGATCGTAACAACGCAGAGCAGGAGTCTGAAGACGAAAACGAAGAGGTGGAAACCAAGAAAACAGTTGCCTCTGACGAGGACGACGAATAAAGTCTCGTGGGCACGAGAGTGTGTTGACTTAAAAAAGGATATAAGCTGATGGCAGACATAAAGATCGCCGATGTGCAGAAGCTGCGCCAGATGACGGGTGCGGGTATGATGGATTGCAAAAAAGCCCTCGAAGAATCGAATGGTGATTTTGATCGTGCTTCGGAGTTGATTCGTGAACGTGGTAAGGCTATTGCCAACAAGCGTGCTGATCGTACTGCAGCGGCTGGGGTGGTCATTGCGCGTGCGAATGCAAGTCGTAACCAAGCGGTGATTTTCGCTCTCAATTGTGAAACCGATTTTGTGGCGAAGAATGCCGACTTTGTGAAGCTTGCGGAACGGATCGTGGACGAGTCGCTGAAGGCAGATGTGAAGAATCTTGATGGTGTCCGCTCGATGATCCTCGATGGAAAGAGTGTGGACGAGATGGTGCAAAACCTTTCGGGGGTTACCGGCGAAAAGATGGAGCTCGGGTGCTTTAAGCGTATTGAGGCGCCGACCGTGGGTTGTTACATTCACCCAGGGAGTCGTTTAGCAACAATGGTTGGGGTCAGTAAGCCAGGGGCAGACGCAGCGCTCTTGCACGATATCGCTATGCAGGTAGCGGGTATGAACCCAGTGGCTGTGGATGCGAACAGCATCCCCGAGGATATCCGTAAGAAAGAGTTTGAGATCGGTCGCGAACAGGCGCGTCTTGAGGGGAAGCCAGAGCAGATCTTAGACAAGATTGCCGAGGGGCGTCTTGCTAAGTTCATTAAGGAAAATACCCTTATGGCGCAAGAGTTTATCAAGGACAACAAGATGACTGTGGAGCAGTATGTCTCCAAGGCAGATAAGGATTTGAAGGTGCTTTGTTTCGAACGTTTCGGGCTTTCGGAATAAAAGTCCGTACTTATTTTGGCGAGGGGGATGCCCAGAAGGGGGTATCCTCCCTCGTTTTTTTTGGGGGGAGGGAAAAGAAAATTTATCTTTGATACCATTGCACAGTACACCCCAATTGTCTTTTCAGAGGAGCGTTGCACAAGACATAAATTCAAGGCTGATATTGTTGTTGATCTCTTAGGCATGATAGGGATATTGCCTGCAACGCTCGCCGCATAGAGGGGGGATTTAGGCATTGTGCTACATCTCGTTGGGGACGTACGATAAATAAGAAATTCGTATCGTTATGGAACGAAGAATGTAGAAAAAAGATTATCTTTGTCCTAGAAAAGGATGGAATATATGAAACGTATCTTCTTATTTACTCTCATCTTCGTCTTTTCTGGTGCTCTATATGCCCAAATGAGATCGCTCTCTGTGGTGTATGAGGTTGAAGTGAAGTATGACGAGAAAGAATTGAAAAATGAGAATCGGGAGGAGCGGGCAGCATACATAGCTCTTATCGATAAGAAAAACGAGAACAAGGATATCTATCTATTGAATTTCAGAGATGGGCTTTATAGTTATCTCGTGAAAGAAAGTATGCCAGCGCAGCTGGTTATAAACGGAGGTATACAGACATTCAATTTAAGTGATCAGTCTAGCTATATTGATTTTAATACTGGCGAGTCTTATTCTATTAGGAGTCTCTTTGGGAAAGATTTCACGGTAAAAGATAGGGTTCGTGAGTATGATTGGGAACTTGTCGTTGACGAGGAAGAGTTGATTGCGGGCAAGTTGTGCAAAAAGGCAATATTCAGAGAAAAGTCCGGGGAGCTTGTTACTGCATGGTATTGTCCCGAGATCCCTTTTCCGGTGGGACCTAATGGTTATCATGGTCTTTGCGGATTGATTATGCAACTCACTACGTCGTCTTGTCGCTATACAGCAACGAAAGTGACTTATACGAATGATGACGTGAAAATGGGACGCCTTAAGAAGGCTAAAATTGTGACTCCAGAGGAGTTTAAGGCTATTTTTGATGAAAAAATGGCTGAGTATGACGCTGTGGTTGTTGATGAGTAATGCGTTATTTTCTTACATTCTTGGTTCTTCTCTCTTTGTTCTCTATTACAGCGTGGGGACAGAGTTTACAGCTTCGCGGGCGAGTATCTGATCAGAAAGGGAAGGCGTTAGCGTATGCAACTGTCGTTGTTACGAGCGATAGTGTGGGAGCTAAAGATGTGCGTTACGCTATTACTAAGCCGGATGGCTCGTTTCACATTACCCGCCTCGTAGAGCAAGCTTCTTATTGGGTGCATGTGCGCTTTGTGGGATATGAGGACTATCGACGCAGATTTCTAAAACTGCCTACAGATCTCCTAATACAGATGAAAGAGCTGGTGACAGAGATGGAGCGTGTGGTGGTGGTCGCCAAGGCGCCTGACGTCTATGAGAAGGGAGATACGCTGGTTTACAATCCGAAAAAATACACGCTTGGTAATGAGCAAAATATCGGGCAAGTGATTAAGCGTATGCCGGGGATGGAGGTTAGTCAAAGTGGTAAAGTCTCTTACCAAGGTGAGGAGATCGGGAAAGTGCTGGTTAACGGAGAGGACGTATTGGGGGCAAGTGCCGAAGGCATTGCTATCAATAACCTACCGCCCGATTTTGCTCACTCGATAGAGCTCATCAAAAATTACAAGGATACGAGCGACATTGTGCGAAATTTCAAAGAAAGTAAGATGATGGCGCTTAACCTCAAGTCTGATAAAAAGGTGACACTCAACGGGGCAATGGAGGGAAGCGGAGGTCTGATCAACAAGTTTGGTGGGCGACTTGCGCTTATCTCAATACTCCCCAAGCTGACCATGTCTACGATTCTCTCTGCTAATAACACCGGCAAGGAACTTCTCACTTTAGAAGACTATACCAGCAATCTCGATCCTGAGTCGCTTGGCGAAGGAGGAAATATCTCGGTTGATGTCTCTGGGGAGGAGAAAGAGCTCTTTGTTCATTCGGATAATGAGTATGAGCGCATCGCAGGTCTTGCAAATGTTAATCTGACGTTGACGCCACATCGTGTTTATCGTCTGAAATCGAGCACCATCTATAATCAAAGCGAAGCAAGGAGTGGCTCTAGTTCGTGGCTTTTTTATTACCGTCCTGAGGATAATTTTGAAAGCACGACTGAAGAAGCGACTCGGCGACGAAATGAAAACTTGTGGCAGCGTATCTATCAGAAATTTCGCCCTACGCAATGGCTTTCTATCAAGTCGGGTACAGATTTGTACTATCAACGTAGTACCTCTGATGACTTTTTTGAGAATCGTTATCGCGCCACTCTTTTGAGTGCAGGCAATAAGCACAGGGGAGGATATTTTCGCATAAAACAGAGTCTGGAACTGCAGGGACGTGTAGGGAAAGGGCTCTTTTACACCGGAGGACAGTTCCATTTTAATGATGGCGTTTTGCAACAACATATCTATTCGACAGAAGCGCTCCTCCCTCTCTCATACGACTTAGATGAGGAACGCTATCGTTGGAACTATGAGAAAGAGAGCCAGAAGCAGGAGTATCGTCTCTTTGGAGGAATCATTTACCCCATGCTGGAAAAATTATTCATTAAGACAGAGGTTTCTTATGGGCAGATGCAGGAGGAGCTTTCGTTTCACGATATGAATTGGCAGCCCGCAACAGAGGAAGGGGTCGGAATGGTGCGTTCTAGGCTTTACGTCGGTGTATTTCGCAATCTTGGCACTTTTACTTTTTCTGCCGGTTCGCATTTATCACACTATCGCGTGCCTAAATTTCTGACATCTTCGAAAGCATTAGAAGCGCGACTCTATGTAGAACCGACTGCTTCGTTAGCATTTCAGATAAGTAAAATACAGAACCTCCATTTCTCTATCTCTGAAACCGTAGGGAGGCTTCCTATTGAGGATCTGTCACAGGTAGTGCTTCCGAAAGCCTACAATTCGTTGCAATATGGAGCTCAGATTACAACGCCTTTTACTCGTAGCCTGAATGGATTAGGGCGCTGGTATTATTTTGATCTTTTCGAACGATTGGTCATGAGTCTTTCCTTATACTACGCAAAGGCGCGAGATCAGAAACAGTATGTAAGTAGCGCTTCAGAGATTTTTGCTTCTTACTATTATCGTTCGGGAGGATGGCGAGATATTTTTCTCTCCAGTCTCAATATACAGAAGGGGATTCCTAGAGTTCCGATCGATGTCATGGGGTATTTCGGCGCTTCTTGGCAAAAGTCGTCAGAGGAGTATAATGCTCAGTCAGACGAACGGCATTATCGGAATTTCCGAGGGCAGATTACCTTAGTGACGCGTTATCAAAGCATTCCAGTTAATGGGGAAATCAGTGTGCGTTACGATCGTGGAGAAGGAGAGTTCCTGTTAAGCAAGGCTATGACGACTCGCGAGTTTATGCGTGGCGAGGCTACGATCTATTTTACGAGAGGCAATTTTACATCGTCTCTCAGGGGAAAGTTCTCGAGGCTGCGACTTGCTACGACGAATCAAGATTTTGCAGACTTTGATGCGACGTTAAGTTATAAGATTCGTAAGGTCACGATAAGCCTCTCAGGTGAGGATTTGTTGCATCTTCGAACTGACGAATGGGTTACGGATGTCTTTACGACACAGGTACGTGGTCATAATCGCTATCGCCGGATGGCTGGCTACGCTCTCCTCTCTTTGCGGTGGGAGTTTTAGTAGCGGATTCCCTTTTCTTCTTTATATCTTTGCCGCGATAGTACTACAAGTATCGTGAACATCACTTCGTTGGGGCTTATTTTAGCAGGTCCGTGTTCGGCAGAAAGTCGCGAACAACTCTTTGAGGTTGCGCGGGCATTACAGGCAGATGGACGAGTTGCCTATTTACGTGCGGGGGTCTGGAAACCGCGTACGCGTCCGGGTCAATTTGAAGGAATGGGCGAGGTGGCTCTTTCGTGGCTTGCAGACGTGCAGCAAGAGACGGGGATGAGGGTCTGTATTGAGGTGGCTCGTGCTGAGCATGTGGCTCTTGCCCATTGTTATGGTATTCGTTCGTTTTGGCTTGGGGCGCGCACGACCTCAGACCCATTTGCTGTGCAAGAAGTCGCTGATTCGTTGGATGAGGGCGACGGACCGTTCTTTGTCAAGAACCCTATTTCACCCGATATCGACCTCTGGATGGGGGCTATTGAGCGTCTTGCAGCGCGCACCTCGCAAGAGGTAATGGCAGTGCATAGAGGCTTTTTCCCGTCCCGAAAAATAGCGTATCGCAATGCCCCTGAATGGGATTTGCCGTTGCAACTCCGCTCGCGTTATGGACATCGTCTTCGGATCTTGTGTGACCCAAGTCATATTGCAGGGAAGCGTGAGTGGATCGCGGAAATTGCACAACAGGCTATGAATTTTGCCTTTGACGGATTGATGATTGAGGTGCACCCTTGCCCCGATTGTGCTTTGAGTGATGCGCGTCAACAGCTTACCCCAGCCGCCTTCTCTCTATTGTTAGATTCGTTATCGCCGCCCCCCCAGATCTTGGAGGGATCGGATGCTACGTTAGAGATGTTGCGTCGGAAAATAGACTCTGTTGATGCGCAAATATTAGATTTGTTGGGGGAACGCGTAGCGATTGTGCGAGATATCGGCGTCTGGAAGTCCGAGCGAGGCATTCAGGCTTTTCATGAGGAACGGTGGCGCGAGCTCTTGAAACATCACCTTCGTTATGGTTTGCAATTGGGTTTAGACTCTCATTTTGTGCGCCGACTTTGCGAGCTCGTGCACACAGAATCGTTGCGTCTTCAGGGGCTCTGTCGCGAAGTTAAAACAGAGGAATCGGGGCTTGAAAATCGGGATCGTAGGGCTAAGGAAGTGGAAAAATAAACCGAGAAGTGAGTCTCTTTTTACATCGTTGGCGTGTTTCTAAAGAAAAAACGTTACCTTTGCACAAGGTTAGTCGTTGGAAAAACTAACCCCTTAAAACTAAACTAAGGTGTTGCGCTCTTTGCTTTGGGTGGTCTTGAGCCTCCTTGTCTCTTTTAATGTATTGGCAGCCACGGAGGCTGACACGCTTCGCGTCGCTTCGCAAAAGGTAGCGTCAGAATCATCGCACGAAGAGAAGAAGGGGTATGACCCTGTGCGGATGATCTTTGATCACATTTCTGACTCGCACGAGTGGCATATTATGACGCTCGGGTCGACGCATGTGACAGTGCCACTCCCTGTGATTCTCTACAGTAAAGAACGAAAGGAGTTGTTTTGTTTCCTTTCGAGTCGGTTTCATCATGGGCATGAAGATTATAACGGTTTCCGGATGGTAGTCCCTGAGAAGGGCGGTCCTACCGAAATTGTGGAAGTCTCTGAGGCGGGGCAATTGTTGCAAGCACCGATGGATTTCAGTATTACGAAGAATGTGGCGGGTGCGTTGTTCGTATGTTTGTTGATGGTTTGGGTGTTTGTGAGTGTGGCAAAGCGTTATAAGCAGAACCCAAAACGAGCGCCTCACGGTTTACAAAACCTTATGGAAACGATTATTGTTTTTGTGAGGGATGATATTGCTAAGCCAAGCATTCGCGAAAAGCTCTTGCCGCGCTTTATGCCGGTCTTATTGACTATCTTTTTCTTTGTCCTCTTTTGTAACCTTTTAGGTCTGATTCCGATTATCCCAGCTGGCGCGAACCTCACGGGGAATATTACCGTTACTATGGTGCTGGCGATGTTTACTTTCCTTGTGACCACATTTAGCGGAAACAAGCATTATTGGGCGGATATCTTTAACACCCCAGGTGTCCCGACTTTCTTGAAATTTCCTATCCCGCTTATGCCAGTGGTTGAGCTTTCGGGGATGTTGACCAAGC
>CALHZE010000023.1 GCA_938040915.1 uncultured Bacteroidia bacterium
TCGTGTGGGTGATAGCTAATCAGGTTGACAAGACAGGGGACACCCCGCAAGAGCTTGATGAGCCCCTCGAGGTGCGCCGGAGAGTCATTCACCCCTGCCAGTACCACATATTCGAAAGAGAGCTTGCGTTGCCCTCGCCAGTTCGTCGTGCGGAGAAGAGAAAAGAGCTCCCGTAAAGGGAAGCCACTCGTGGCGGGCAGGAGCGTCCGCCGTTCCTCATCAAAGGGAGAGTGTAGGCTGATCGCAAGGTGACATTCACTCTCGCGCAAGAAACGCTCAAGCCCTCGACGCACCCCAATGGAGGAAACCGTAATGCGCCGCGGACTCATCGCCATCCCCCACGGTGCTGTCAAAACCTCGAGGGCACGCAAGAGCTCGTCGAGGTTGTCGAGCGGCTCGCCCATCCCCATGAAGACTAAGTTAGAGAGCTCGGGGCGCTCGTCTACCCCCAATATCTGATTGAGTATCTGCGCTGCCGAAAGGTTACCTCCCCACGGCTGTTGCCCCGTGGCACAGAACTGACAGCCCATCCGACACCCCACTTGCGAGGATACACAGAGGGTGCGACGTCCCACCTCGGGGATCATGGCTGCCTCTACCGTGCGCCCCGCGTCTGCCGGAAAAGGTATTTGCGCGTACCGTCTTGAGAAGTCTGCACCAATAGATAGCTCTCTCGCCCAATGAGGTACTTCTCGCTTAGTTTCGCTCGTGTCTGTTTAGACAGGTTGGTCATCGCATCAAACGAAGCGACACCCTGTTTATAGAGCCATTCGCAAAGTTGCTGTGCGACGAAGCGGGGGTATCCGTCTGCGACCACGAGGTCTCTCAACTCGGGGAGGTGTTTCCCCAATAGGGTTTCCATTATTTAGCTCGGAGATAACGGTTGTATAAAAAGATGATATCAAGCCCCATTAACAGGATGAGTATAAAGAGCTTAGTGGACCCCCTAAGCATAAACACGAGCCCCACGAGGATGAGGAAAAGGAGCAGGAGGCGTATCTTAGGCTCGTTGCGCAGCCCCCGCCCGAGGATGCTCACCGCGCGCGCCAATACATAGATGAGCACCGCGAGAATCCCCAGCCCGTTGGAGGCTGTGTAGGAAAAGAAGGTCATGAGCCCCGAGAGGAGCACGAGGGCGAGACTCACGATCAACGCCCATAACTCAAAGCGATAAAAGACACGCGCCTTGCTTGCCATTTGTGTGTATGTGTGGAAAGAGAGTGTGGGGGCTAGAAGATAGAAAGCCCAGTGCGGGTGGTAAACTCTTCGAGGAAGTCAATGCCGAGCTGCGAATTGCCGAGCGCATTCAGACCAGGCGACCACGTGGCAACCGAGAGTCGGTCGGGGATGAGCCCCACGATACCGCCGCCGACGCCGCTCTTGGCGGGGATGCCCACGCGGAAGGCAAAGTCGCCCGCCTCGTTGTAGAGCCCAGTGGTGAGCATCAGGGCATTCGTCCGTTTGGTTTGGCTGGGGGTAAGGAACTCTTTGCCAGAAAGAGGGTTCACGCCGTGTTGTGCTAGGAACTGGACCGACTGAGCCAGCTCGCGACAGGTCATCCGCACCGAGCACTGCATAAAGTAGAGATCGAGCACGCGGCGCACCGAGTGGTGGATGTTGCCAAAGCTTTTCATGAGGTAACAGAGGGCGGCATTGCGCGAGCCGTAGGAGAGTTCGGAGCGGTAAACCTCTTCGTCATAATCGATGGAGTCACACCCCGTGAGTTGGTGAAGGAAGGCAAGGAGCTCAAAGATGGGGTCGTCAAAGTCGTCGAGGAGCATGTCGGTAATGACCATCGCGCCCGCGTTGATAAAGGGGTTACGAGGGATGCCGTTTTCGGCTTCGAGCTGAAAGAGGGAGTTGAAGGAGGTACCCGAGGGCTCTTTGCCGAGCCGTTCCCAGACGTGCTCGCCGCGCTCAGCAAAGGCCATGGTAAAGGCAAAGAGCTTGCTAATGCTTTGGATAGAGAATCGTACCTCGGCGTCGCCAAGGCAGATGCACTCCCCCTCGAGGGGTTGGACGGCGACACCAAACTGCCGACCGTCAACCTTGCCAAGGGCGGGGATATAGTCGGCTACCTTACCGAGCCCTCGCTTACGCGAGTATTCGGCAAAAAGCCCCTCGACAATCGTCGATAAGGGCTGTTTTTCCGCTTCCATGAGCTGCCACGCTGTTTACTGTTCGACACCCCCTAGGAAGACGCGCGAAACGAGGCGTGTGGTGTAGGCGTAGGGCATAAACTCGTAAGAGGGGATGGGCTTGGTAATGTAGAAGTTCGCCACCTTGCCGCGCGCGATACTCCCGTGGGTGTCGCTAATGCCCATGGCATACGCTGAGTTGATGGTGGTGGCGTTAAATGCCTCCTCGGGCAGGAGTCGGAGCTTGACACAGCCGAGCGAAACGACAAACTTCATGTCGCCCGAGGGGGAGGACCCTGGGTTGTAGTCAGAGGCCATCGCGATGGGAAGACCCGCCTCGATCATCTTGCGAGCGGGCGGGTTGTCCATGCCGAGAAAGAAGGCAGCACCGGGGAGAAGGGTGGGCATCGTCTCCGAGTCGAGGAGGGCGGCGATCTCCTCATCGCCGGTAAACTCGAGGTGGTCTACCGAGAGGGCGTTGTACTTGACCCCTGCTTGGATGCCGCCAGAGCAAGCGAGTTCGTTGGCGTGGATTTTCGGGCGTAACCCATATTTAATCCCTTGCATCAGGATGCGCTCGGTCTCCTCGACGGTAAAGAATCCGGCGTCGCAGAAGACGTCGACAAAGTCAGCCAGTTCCTCTGAGGCAACTAGAGGGATCATTTCGTTGATAATGAGGTCGACGTACTCGCCTTGTCGTCCTTTGTAGGCGAGTGGCACGGCGTGTGCGCCGAGAAAGTTGGCACGGACGGTGATCGGGCTCGTTTCGCGGATGCGACGGATGACGCGGAGCATCTTGAGTTCGTCCTCGGTAGAGAGTCCGTAGCCGCTCTTAATTTCGACTGCGCCGGTGCCACAGTGGATGATCTCGTGGATACGCTCCATGGCGCTGTCATAGAGCTCGTCTTCGCTGGCGGCGTGGAGTCGTGCGGCGGAGTTGTTAATCCCTCCGCCTCGTTTGGCAATTTCTTCGTAGGAAAGACCGCGTATCTTGTCGATGTACTCTATTTCGCGGCTTCCGGCATAGACGAGGTGGGTGTGGCTGTCGCAGAAGGAGGGGAAGAGCATGCCGCCCTTGGCGTCGATGCGCACGTCGATGCCTGCTTGGGGGGCGTCGGCGGTGTTGCCCCACTGTTTGATTTTTCCGTCCTCGACGAGGAGGTAGGCGTTGTCGAGACAGTTGAGGTGTTGCATTTGAGCGCCAGCGACCCACTTGCGGGGTTCGCCCTCTTCGATCTGTACGAGTTTGGCTATATTTTCTACGACGAGCGTACTCATTACCTTATTTTTTTACGATTAAAATACCTAGTCAAAGGTAGGCAAAAGGGGGGAGATCGCGAGAGAGGGGGGCGGCGCGTGGGTGTTATTTCAAATAAACATCTTACCTTTGCCCTCGGAGAAATGGCAGAGTGGTCGAATGCGGCGGTCTTGAAAACCGTTGTACGGCAACGTACCGGGGGTTCGAATCCCTCTTTCTCCGCTCATCGTATATAGCGAAGACAAGGGTAGGCGACCGTTAGTGGTTAGCCTGCCCTTGTCGTGTTTTGGGGGGGCGTAGGCAATATCCCTCGCTGTGCCCGTCTTTTATCGGGGGGCACGGGCGTCCATCGCATGCACACCTAAGTGCCTTTTCCCTATCCACCCTATCTTTGCGTCAGTAATTTATCTGTGGATGGAACAGCACGAACGACACGCGCGAACGTTGGCGTTGCCCGATTTTGATCAGGAGGCATTGGAGCGTCTTCGCAAGGCGCATCTCTTGGTGGTCGGCGCAGGAGGCTTGGGGTCAGCAACTCTCCCCCTTTTGGCAGCACAAGAGGTGGGGCAAATAGACATCATCGACCCAGACAGCGTCTCGCTGAGCAACCTCCCACGTCAACTCCTTTACTGTGAGCGTGAGTGCGGACAAGAGAAAGCGCCCCTAGCAGCCGCTCGGGCGGAGGCGCTGAATCCGTCTGGGCGGGTACGTGCGTTTACCGAGCGCCTTGATGACGGCTGGTTGACGGGGCGGGGAGGGGACTATGACCTCGTCGTTGACTGTACTGACAATTTTCCTACCCGCACGTTGCTCGATCACTACTGTGCCACCCACCATCTCCCACTCGTTTGGGGCGCTGTCGAGGGGTATATAGGGCAAGTCACCTTCTTGCACGGGCGTCGCGACATCAGCTTAGGCGATCTTTTTGGCGAGCTACCCGAGACTCGCCCTTTGGCGGAGGGCGTTTATCCCCCGCTCGTGCAAGTGGTTGGGGGCATTATGGCGGGCGAGGCGCTCGCGTGGCTTGCGTTGGGCGAGGCGTCGCTTGACGGCGTGTTGTGTGTCTATGACGCGCGTAAGGTCGTGATGGGGAGGTATGAGCTATGAGTACGCAACGTCGTCTGTTGCTCGTGACTTACTACTGGCCGCCGAGTGGTGGCCCAGGGGTGCAACGGTGGCTCAAGATGGCGAAGTACCTCGTGCGCCTAGGATGGGAGGTCACGGTCTATACGCCCAGCAATCCGGAGTTTAGCGAAAAAGACCCCTCTTTACTCAAAGATGTCCCTGACGGAGTCAGAATACTCTCTCGCAAAATAATCGAGCCATTGCGGGCTTATAGAAAGTTTTTAGGAAAGAAACGCGTGGGTGACGGACTCCTAGCAGAGGAAGGGACGAAAAAAAAGCAGGGGGGGCTTCAGCGCTTACTCTTGTGGTTGCGAGCGAACCTCTTTGTACCCGATGCTCGTTGCCTGTGGATACGCCCCTCCGTACGCTTTTTGACGCGGTGGCTCACGACCCATCCGCACGAGGTGATGGTAACCACAGCCCCCCACACTCAATGCACCTTATCGGGCGTGGCGTACACCGCCGGACGGGCATCCGGTGGGTGGCCGATTTCCGAGACCCGTGGCGCAACATTGACTATCATCAACACCTCCCCTTTACATCCCAAACGCGTGGGCGGATAGAGACGATGGAGCGTTCGGTCGTTGAGGAAGCTAATGGGGTGGTCGTGGTGACCGAGGGGATGCGGGCAGACTTTGCCGCTTACCATGCGCAAAGCTTAAAGGTCATTTATAACGGGTTTGACACCGAAGACTTTCCCACAGTGACAGTAGCCCCCCTCGAGTCCGAGACGCCGTTGCGGATCGTCTATGCGGGATCGATGAATGCCGACCGGAATCCGCTTCTCTTGTGGAGTGTCTTGCAGGAGCTCTCGCAGGAGGGGAGGTTGTCTGCGGGGCAGCTTCGCGTAGAGCTCTTTGGGCGGTGTGATGTGAGTGTAAAGAGCGCGATTGCCGATTGTGATTTGGACGAGCTGGTTGAGGTGCACGGGAGTATTGCCCACGCCGAAGTGCCAGCGTTGCTGTGTGGCGCAGATCTTCTGCTGTTGTGTATCAACCGTGCGCCGACGAGCCAGTCGATTTTGACGGGCAAGGTGTTCGAATATCTAGCGAGTCGCCGCCCGATTATCGCCATTGCACCCACAACGAGCGAGGTGGCTGCGCTTCTTGCACAGACAGCGAGTGGCAGGGCATTTGCCGATAGCGACAAACAAGCGTTAAAGACCTACCTGCTCGAATGTCTTGCGCGACACCAGCGCGGCGAACGGCAGGAGGTTTCGGCGGCACACCTAGCGCCCTACACGCGAGAGTATCAAGCGCGCCAGTTTGAGGAGATGCTGCTCTAGCCCGAGTTCTTTTTTTTTGGGGGGGGCTGATACGTAAAACGGCGGTAGGGGAGTCATCCCTTACCGCCGTCCGTTTTTTTAGGGGGGAAAACTATTGCTCAGTGGATGCCGCGGGTGCGACGAGCGAGGCCATCGGGTTGTGTTTGTGAGCACGGTCTTTCACGATGAGGGTCGTGGTGGGCACCTTGCTATATTTGTAAAACAACATGTCGTGCCCTAGGCAAAGCCCTACGACGATGTTAAACTCGCTCCCCCAGTGCTCGAGCTCTTGCACTTGCCCTATCGGGTTGCAGGCGAGCCCTTGCGAGTCGTCGCCTAAGATTGTCGCGAGGGGGATTTTTGACACCTTACACCCCACGGCAAAGGTCTCAAACTCATCGCCCAAACGCTCGGCAACAATGGCCGCCTCGCGTGCCAAGGCAGCACAGTGGGCGATACCTATTTTGTGAATGCCCGCATTGCGTGCGAAAAGACGAATCTCTTCTAACTTCTCTCCATGCGCTATGGTCGCGTCCTTAGCCGCTTGCATGAGCTCTAGATCTTCGCCTACATACTGTACGGTTTCGTCCATCGGTATCTCTTTATAAAAAGTGGTTTTCTACTGCGAAAAACAACGCCTTGCGAGCGCGCTTTGTTTGAATAGACGTCTTGCGCCCCCTCTGTTTATACGGAGTATAAAGAAATTACGAGGGCACGACAGGGGGAAACATCCAAAAATTAGAGTACCTTTGCAAAAAGAGAGGTGGACGAAAGTGGCGCGAAAGCAACGATTAGAGGCGTTAGCCAGTCTAGAGGAAAGTGTAGAGCAGTTACTCGGTCGAGCGACCGCTCTCGGTCGTCGTGTCAAGCAGTTGGAGGCTGAAAAGAGTGCTCTTGAGACGGAGGTGGCGAACCTGCGTGAGCGCCTCAAGGTCTCGGCAGAGGAGATAAAAGTCCTCACGGCGGCGACCACTCTTTCGGCTGACCCCGAGCGTTCGAAAGAGGCTCGTCGGCTCATCTCTCAGGTGTTACGGGAAATAGAATCGTGTATTACGTTGTTGCAAACGTGAACAGCGTCTATACATTGGTGTGATCACGAATGGATAAAGAAAGGATACGGATTGGGAACATCGACTTGGATGTTATCGGGCCTACACCCGAGCAGGTGCAACGGATGCATAAGGCGGAGGAGCGTCTCAACCGACTCATAGCAGACAAGATCGCCTCTTCTGACCAAGTCGAGAACGCCGAACAGGCGATTACGATCATCGCCCTAGAGCTGATGTCCACCCGTCTCCAAGAGGCTCAAATAGACTTCCATGACAACTTGGAGGGGCGGCTTGCAAGCCTCGACCAGCGTGTCAGGGAGGCAATAGAGAAGCTGTAATCGCGTTGTAGGTATCGTAGGGATTTTTCTATAGCCCGTCTGTCTAGCTGTTTGCGCAGAACTCGACATTTTTGCGATTGGGTTGAGATTTGATGTCCTGATGAAAGGCCTTTTGACCCCACAGGTTGTTGTGGTGGGATTCTGGGTTTCCTAGGACGTTGGACTTCAGATGGATGCAACCGACCCATCCGTGTTTTCTTGGAGTTTCTTGCTGGAGCCGGCTAGACACCGGGTTTTTTATTGTTATAAGCTTGTCGAGTCGAAAAGATGGAAAACATAATAACCATTGTGATCGCCGTGCTCCTTTCGCTCGCCGTAGGTTTTGTGATAGCCTACTGGTTGTTAGGGAAGGTGCTCCGCGAACGTAACGAACGTATGATAGCCGAGGCGCGCCTCGAGGCCGAGCGTATACGCGCCGAGAAGGTGGAGAAGGCCGATGCACATTTTCAACGCCTTAAGACCGAGTTTGAGGCGAAGTCGCAAGTCCGCGAAGAAAAGATTGTGACGGCCGAAAAAGACCTCAAACAGCGGGAAAACAATCTGCGCAACCAGCAAACCGAGCTCCAGAAGCGGCGCAAGGAACAAGAGTCGCAGAAAGCCTCGTTGACTGCCAAAATGGAGCACTACGAGGGCTTGTGTAAGGAGGCCGAAGAGCTTAAGGCACAGCACATCAGCCGCATTGAGGAGATCACGGGTATGTCTGCCGACACCGCCAAGGAACAGCTCATCCAACAAATGACCGACGTCGCCAAGAGTGAGGCTATGAGCTATGCTGCCGAGATCGTGGAGGAGGCAAAGCTCAACGCCAACAAGGAGGCAAAGCGCATTATCGTCCAATCGGTGCAACGTTTGGCCACGGAAACGGCCATAGAGAATGCGGTTTCCGTCTTCCATATTGACTCTGACGAGGTAAAGGGGAAGATCATCGGGCGCGAAATTGTAACGCCGCCGACGGAGTATATGGACTACTATTCAAAGGCGGGCGAGACA
>CALHZE010000024.1 GCA_938040915.1 uncultured Bacteroidia bacterium
CACAACGACCTCTATGGGCTCCGCCTGCCGCACCTCTTCTTCGGAGGGCAAAAGAGCGCGAGAAAGGACGAATGGTTCGAAAAGGAGTAGTACGGCGCTCCCCCCCATCCACCAAAGTTGGCGACTTCGCGCCCCACGCCACGAGGTGAGGATGGCGTAAAAGAGAAGGTTGACCAGGAGCACCCAAAGCGACCCTCCCAGCACGCCCGTATATTCGTACCACTGGATAGCCCACGGCGCACTCGCTAAGCCATTGCCCAGCGTAAGCCACGGCCACGCGATCTCTGAGTTATGAAAGAAGTATTCGAAGCCTAGCCAACCGAACAGGAGTGCCCAAACGCCCCACGACCACCCCCAGCGCCGCGCTCCTTGCACGACGAGGGTGAGCACCAGCGTCATACACGCCGCCATGGCAAAGACTGCGCCTAGCATTCCCCCGATGGTAGCGCCCTGTATCCACCAAACAGAGGCTCCGTTCCACACAAGGGTAGCGAGATAGAGCCATCCGTAGCTCCGCCAAAAAGTTGATTGTTGTGCGACCAGTGTCCGGATCAGGTGTAACCATGGCAACCACGCCACGAAAAGCACTGGCCAAAAGTCGACCTCCCAGGGTAGACACAAAAGCCCCCCACCCAACAGGGCAAGCACCCACGACTTGTTGAGGTAGGTCAGTAAACGAATGCGTAACGGCATAATATCGACGTCTGCCTGTCAAGGGTTGACAGACTCCCAAAAGTACAGTTTTTTAGGATAGTAGACGGTAGAGGCTAGAGGCTTTTTCATTATCTTCGTGGTAACGAACACAGGTAATATGATGAATCGGTCACGCCGTTTGCCCATCAGCACGCAAGATTTTGAAAAGTTGCGTAATGCTGGGGATCTCTATGTCGATAAGACACAGTATATCGAAAAGCTTCTTTCACTAGGCACAGTCTTCTTTCTAAGCCGTCCACATCGTTTTGGGAAGAGTCTATTCTTATCTACTCTAAAGGCTTATTTTGAAGGAAGAAAGGAGCTCTTTGAAGGGCTATATATTGCAGAGCGGGAGGAGGAGATCGCCCGTTGGGAACGGCGCGAACCATGGGAAGCGTCGCCCGTGCTTTATCTGGAACTCAATGCAGAGAACTTTTCTAGCTTTGAAGCTTTAGAGAATTGTTTAGACACCCACCTCGCGGCATGGGAAGCTATATATGGGAGCGATGGAGTGGCTAAGACGTCCGCAGGACGCTTCCGCGCTGTGGTGCAACGAGCGTGCGAGAAGACGGGCAAACAGGTTGTCATTCTTATTGATGAATAT
>CALHZE010000025.1 GCA_938040915.1 uncultured Bacteroidia bacterium
GGGGGTGTCAAAAAAGCGTTTCGTGCCGTCAAATCTCGCAGACAATGCTACGAGGTTAGCCTTGGAATAAGGCACGTCTATAACGAAGCGTTTGAGGGCTTCGCGGGTTTGTAGTAGCAACGCCTCGTAGCGCGGCTCGAAGTCTACGGTGTCGCGTTGTGTCTCGCCTTCTAGTGGGGCGTTCATCCAGCCGAGTCGTTGATTAAGCCGAGCGATGGAGTCGTTGAATTGGCGAAGGATTTTGTAGACACGTCGCACCCGCAAACTCTCTTGAGAGCCCGTTACTTCGTAACTGATGGGGTGGAGTGTGAGCTGTGCCTCGTCGTTGGGGGCGAGGAGGAGAAGGTAGGTTTGGGGCGAATGGGAGTGGCGTATGACGACGAAGGTCGGCTCGTCGAGTGGGAGGGATAGGGGAGTTGCTTCGTGCGCAGTAAAGAGCGGCTTCGTGCTCGAGTCTGCGAGGCGGTAACTCTGTGTAATCAATGCATATTCGAATCGGATGAGGCTTTGCGTGTCATCTTGTACGCGTAGAGAGGCATGGGGTTGTGTGTGACATCCCCACAGGAGCGAGAGGGGGAAGAAGAGAAGTAGCCAAGAGCGGGTGTGCATGTGATAGAGTTTTATGACCCAAAATTAGGAAATAGTAAGTAGAGGGAAAAGGGGCGCGGCTTTGCCCCCTGCGGTGGTGGAAAAATGGAGAATTTTGGGTAGAAATGAGAGACACAGAGTGTCATTTATTGGAGAAAAACAGAGATTATATTAACGGAGTGGAGTAGTATTATCTATTTGGTTAAAAGTCTTTTAGTAGCTCGTTGAACGCTATATGTTATAATAATAGGAATGAGGTTTGAAACCGAGTCGATGGTAACGTTTGTGCTCGCTTGGCCGCCCCCCTGAGCGCTGTAAAACGTCGTTCGTACCGTGCCGATAAGCCGAATCGTTCTTTTCCTTTTCCTCAAATTCTCTTCTCGGAGGGGTGGCGTTTTTTTACGCCGCTCCTTCGCTATTATGCTCGCTCCTTTTCCCCGTATTTTCAGCGATTAGGGCGGAGCGATCAGAAATACGTTTTGATTGTTCGTTACTTTCTATGCCCATTTCACCCAACAAAAAGCATTTTCGCGTTGTCTTTTTGCTAGCTTTGCCGACGTAAATTAAACGCAAATGGGAATACAAAAATCTTTCGCTAACGGACTTTCTAGCCTTGGTATTTTCGACCCTGCCTACAGCCTTTCGCAGTACACGGTGGTCAAGCGTGATGGGACGGAAGTCCCCTTTGATGTGAGCCGCATTGAGCAGGCGATTAGCAAGGCGTATACGGCTGATGGGCTTGCGCCCGACGTGTCGGTGATAGCCGTGATAGTGCACAATGTGGTTAATACGATTTGCGGCAACGGGCGTATGACCGTGGAGCAAATCCAGGACTCGGTAGAGCGCGACCTTATGCGTTTCAATACGCACGTGGCACAACGCTTTATCCACTACCGACACGAACGCGACCGCGCGCGTTGGGAACGCATGAACCTCAAGGGGATGTTTGACCCCATCGTGAACGTGGAGCGTTGTGAACTGAACCGTAGCAATGCGAATATGTCGGCACACACGCCAGCGGGTCAG
>CALHZE010000026.1 GCA_938040915.1 uncultured Bacteroidia bacterium
AGGTCAAGGCTGGTGGCGTGGATGTTACCTTTAGTCAAGCGGTGGTGATTGCCGTCGAGTTCGAAGCAACAGGTTCTAATCCTCCGAACCCAGGCGTGGAAAAAGTAGACGTGACCCTCAACGTAACGGGTACGCTCGATGGCGAGGTAAAGGTCGGCACACAGGCGCTCGCCAGTGGTGTGAACAAGGTGAACAAGGGCGAGACGCTGAAGGTGACCGCGGTAGCAAACACCGGTTTCCAACTCAAGAGCTTTACCATTGACGGTGTAGACAAACTCGCCGAGGTCAAGGCTGGTGGCGTGGATGTTACCTTTAGTCAAGCGGTGGTGATTGCCGTGGCGTTTGAAGCTGCTGGGCAAGAAGCCGACAAGTTTACCATTACCATTGTGCAGCCACAAGACGGCGCTATCGTGGTAAAGACCGCCGATGGTAAGGTGTTGGAGAATGGCGCAAAGGTCGAAAGGAGCTCCGTAACCCTCACCGCTACCCCGAGTGCGCAATATGAGCTCGAGTGGCTGAAGGCGAATGAGGAAGACCTGACCGCCAAGGTAGACAAGACGACCCACACAGTAACTTATGAGGTTACGAAGGATGTGAAGTTTATGGCTAAGTTTAAGAAGCATTCTGGGGGCGGTGGTAAAGAAAAAGAGCCGAAGGCTGTCGAAGATGCCCTCTTTGCAGACGTAATGGTCGCCCCCAATCCGTTCACAACCACGTTGCGTATTATGGGTAACGAAGTGGCAAGCGTCCGTTACGAGCTATTGAATGCGCAAGGCGTTGTGGTAAGCTCGGGGAGCGTTGATGCGAGCGAGGTTACCATTGACACAGACTCGCTCACCGCAGGTCTTTACTTGGTGCGCCTCTCTGATGGCAAGGGTGCGACACGGGTTTATCGCGTAGTGAAGCAGTAAAGCGAAACCTGAAATTTGAGTGACAGCGGGGCGACGAGCGCGGCAGTTCGTCGCCCCGTTGTGTTGTTTTGAAGAGCGCATAAAGAGAGTGTTTTTATGATAGAGCGTTATCGTGCGAGAAAGGCGATTGAGCTTATCACTATGGTTGAAAGTTTTAAAAGGTGTCTATATTCGCATTAGAATCTGAGTGATTGTGTTCATACGGAATTATGTAGACTTGTCTTTTAATTTGCTAATTTGCAAATGAATGAAGAAAATGAAATCCTTTAGAGTTGTGTTTGTCATTACAATGGTCTTTGTTGTTGGATTGTTGCTGAGTTCTTGTAATAAGGCAGAATTCAAAACAAGCTCCACTTCAGAGCGAGACGCTGAAACACAGGTTGGTCTCCTCTCTGAAGAAGAAGCAGTTGCTCAAGTGCAAAATGTCTATGGAGCTCTCTTTGGTAAGAGGTTTAGATCGGAGTCGACGCCACAGGTCTTGAGTGTGCAAAAAACAAGAGTGTCTCAATCTAGCGTTGAAGTAAAAGAGGGAGATGGGGTCTTTGTGGTAAACTTTAAGGATGATAGAGGGTACATCGTTATCTCTGAAAATAAGTATAGTGAACCGATTGTTGCGGCGAGTGATCATGGTTATTTAGACCTATCTCTCGCTACAGACAATCCTAATATCATCCCTGTCTTGAGTAATACCGCTGCTGTTCTGAAGGCTGGTAGCAAGCTTCATTTTTTCTCAGACCTTGAGGATGTTGATGGAATTCCCAAACGAGACGGCTCTGCTACAGACCAGTATAAATATGAAATAGGAGCTTGGGAAATAGTACTTCAGGTAGATCCTCTTGTTCGGGTCGAATGGAATCAGGGAGAGCCACATAACACCAAACTC
>CALHZE010000027.1 GCA_938040915.1 uncultured Bacteroidia bacterium
CGGCAAGACCGAGTTCGCTGGCGAGATCAGAGAGGAGGTGTGGTGCGCGCCCGTGGGCGAGGTCATAGAGCTGGGAAATGATGCGTGCTTTCATCTCTGCCGTCGCCTTTTGGGTAAAGGTGACACAAAGGGTCTCGCCGAACGTATACGGATTAAAGCGTGTGTGCGCCGCACCCTCGTCGTCGGCTGGTGTGGTACGTAAGGCGTTGATTAGGAAAAGCTTGACGAGGGTATAGGTTTTTCCTGCGCCTGCCGACGCTCGGTAGATACGGAGATTGCCCATTTGCTGTTAGTCACTACATATTGACGGTTGCACAACAAAGATAGGGAGGATGGCACTATTTGCTACGCCACGCCTTAGTTTCAGGGCGAAAAAGCACTACTTTTGTTTCGGATAAAAGCCGGATGGAAAGGGGATTTGAGTAAGGAATGTCGGGGCGTCTGAAGTGGGTCGTTTGGATCGTTGTGGTGCTGTTGGGGGGGCTACCTCTCGCAGTCGCTCAGGAGGCGCAGCACACCCCCGTGTCAAAGGCTAAGACGACCGACCCACGGCTAGAGCACGTGGCTATGTTGGTGCGCGAGGTGCAGTGGTCGACACTCAAGCGCCGCTCGAAGTTCTTTATCGAGTATTTGGGCACGCCCTCGCTCTTTAGCGCAGAGTTTACCCACTATTTCCAGACGCACAAGGTGCGGGGCAAGTCGGTGCAAGTTACCGTTACGGCGAACTGGAATACGCGCAATCGGGAGGTCTACCCCGACCTCATCTTCGTGAGTGCCTCGGCCTCGCAATACATCTCTCAGGTTTACGCTTTCTTTGAGGGTTACCCCGTGCTTGTGGTGAGCGAAACGCCCTATTATGGCGCAGGGTGGATGGTCTCGCTCGTGCAGCAGAATGTCGATGCGCACGGCACAGCAAAGGGGTGGACGGTGAGTGTCGATGCGACGAATATTATCACCAATGCGGGGTTGAGTGTCTCGGCAAAGCTTGCTCCGAAGAAGCAGCCGACGCAGGCGCTTGCCGACACACAGCACGAAACGGTCTCTAGGGAGGAGGAGAGCCGACCCGAGCAGGCGAGTGTGATCGATTACCCCGCCCTCGTAAGCGAGCAGCGTCAAACCATCGTAGCACAAGAACACACCATCGGGTTGCTCCGCGACACCATCGTCTTACAGCGTGCGACGATCGATAACCTCAGAACCTTTAATTCGGCGCTAGTCTACGCTTCGGCACAGGAGCTTATCCGCCGAGGGCTTTTTCGTGAAAACATTGTGGCAGGGCTTGCGCCCGACTCGCTCGTGCAGGGCGACGTACCGTTGACGGTCGGCGCACACGAGCGTGTGGTCAATACGGCGCCGTGGTCGAGTCACGCCTCGGGGTATGCGATTCTTCTTTCGCTGATGATGGTGAGTTTCGCCTCGGTGGTGCTTCTCTCGGCATTTAGCGGGGCGGGGAGTGGTGTGGGCTCAGTGGTGTCACACCATGCGGTGGGCGAGTCTACGGCGGCGGGGGCTGTCGTGGGGGGAGTGGTTGCCGCGGGCAAGCGCCGTGAGCAAGGGTTGGAAGAAACCTTCCTTGGTAACGTATCTCACGAGCTGCGTACGCCGCTCAACGCTATCGTAGGGCTCTCGCAGTATGTGGCCTCGGTGGAAAACGTCGACTCGGAGGTGCGCGAGAGCCTCGAGATCATCAATTCGAATGCCCACGGGTTGATGCAGATGATGAACAGTATCTTGACCCTCTCGCTCTTACAGCGTAAGGAGATGGTGCTCAACATCCAGCGGGTAGAGGTCTTGCCGCTCTTTGCTGGCATTGAGCGGAGCGTGCAGCACCAGTTGGTTGCCGCCAAGCGTCATTCGGTTGAGGTCTCTTATTCGGTTGAGGCGCTTGATGGGCAAGCTCCCTACATTTGTGCGGATGCTGAAAAGTTGGGGATGGTCTTAGAGTTGTTGCTCTCGCTCTGTATTTTGACGCCGCGTTGGGGGTGTGTGGAGTTCGGTTGTGTGTCGAGTGCGGACGCACCGATCTTTTACGTGCGTGGGGTGTCGGGGCGCGCGCAGTTGGGAAAACTTTCAGAGTCAGACTTTGCTTTTTTAGCTTCTCATCGTTACTGTCCGTCCCAGTCTGGGCGTGACATTTCTTTAGACACAGTCGCGGGCTTGATTGATTTGATGGGTGGAGAGTTGTATGTCGAGGGTGGTCGTTTGAAACAATTGTATTACTTTTGTGTCGTCGGAGGGGATGGTTGCTGTGAGGCGCGCCCCACGACCTTGTAACGAGTAGGTGGGTAGTTACAAAGAGTTGAGGAGCTCTTGTAACTATTTTGAGGGGCACCGCAGCGCTTTATGTGCTGCGGTGTTTTTTTTTCCCCCCTAACATTGTACCCAACCCACCGTCTGTGTCTCCGCCTAGCACCCGTCCGCCTAGCACCTTTTTTCTATCTTTGCTTTACCAATGTTGAGAGTAGACCTCGTACTGATCGGGCGCACCACCATCCCCTACCTCGAGGCGGGGATGAAAGATTACACCACACGACTCGGCCACTACTGCCGCTTCGCCGTGCGAGAGATCCCGAGTGTCAAAAACGGGGGGAGTCTTCCCCCCGAGGCTCTTGCGCGACGCGAAGGCGAACTCCTCCTCGATGCGCTCGCTGACTATGACCGCGTCCTCCTCCTCGACGAACATGGACGAGAATATACCTCCCGCGCCCTCGCCTCACACCTCGAGTCGCTCACCGTGCAAGGTGCTTCGAAAATCGCCTTCGTCATCGGCGGGGCTTACGGGTTCGCCCCAGCCGTAAGGCTCCCAGCCCAGCTCCTCGAGGGATGCATCGAAGC
>CALHZE010000028.1 GCA_938040915.1 uncultured Bacteroidia bacterium
GAAGTGCTTCTCTGAAAGGAGTACGAAAACCCCCCACTTCGGAGACGGGGCTCGCAGAGAAGTACCCCGCGCGTTTCATACCGAGTCTCGCAAACTAAGGAGTAGCAATGTTCCAGATTCTAAAGAAAGAGCAGTTAGCGCCTGCCATCTATCTGATGGATATCCATGCGCCGCGTGTAGCCGAGTCGGCGATGCCGGGGCAGTTTGTCATAGTGCGCGTGGACGAAAAAGGCGAACGGGTGCCACTTACCATCGCAGACTATAACCCAGAGACGGGCGCTGTGACTATCGTAATCCAGACCATTGGGGCTAGCACCCACAAGTTGTGTGACCTCAACGCGGGGGACTCAGTACTTGACTTTGTAGGTCCGCTCGGGTTGCCCAGCGACCTTTGTGAAATGAGTGACGAGGAGTTGGCGCAAAAACGTATCATCTTCGTCGGTGGGGGGCTGGGTGCAGCGCCGATCTATCCGCAAGTAAAGTATTTGGCAGAGCGTGGCTTTAAGCCCGATGTCATCATCGGAGCAAAGACGAAGTCGATAGAGATCATGCGTCCTGAACTCGAAGCGGTTTCGGCAAACTACTACCAAGCGACCGACGATGGGACGGATGGTTTCCACGGCATGGTGACCAACTGTTTGCAAGACCTTGTACAGAACCACGGTAAGCAGTATAACCACTGTGTGACCATCGGACCGATGATCATGATGAAGTTCGTCGCAAAGCTCACCCAAGAGCTTAACATCCCGACCATAGCCAGCCTTAACACGCTGATGGTTGATGGCACGGGGATGTGTGGCGCGTGCCGCGTGAGTGTCGGAGGGAAAATGCGTTTCACGTGTGTGGAAGGGCCCGAGTTTGACGCCCACCAAGTCAATTTTGACGAAGCGTTGCGCCGCCAAGCCATGTATAAGGAGGTGGAAAAGGCTCGTCTAGAGGAGTATAACAACTGCAAACTAAGTTAGGGAAGATGGTACAGAAGAAAGGTCGCGTCCCCGTACGCGAGCAAGAACCGCAAGTGCGTGTGCGGAACTTCGAAGAGGTTTGCTTTGGTTATAACATCACCGAGGCGCAGGAAGAGGCGACGCGTTGCCTGCAGTGTAAGAACCCGCGTTGTATGAATGCGTGCCCTGTCAACATCCACATCCCGCAGTTTATTAAGAAGGTGCTCGATGGCGATATCCTCGGTGCTGCCGATGTGATTGGGCAAGACTCGAGCTTGCCGGCAGTGTGCGGTCGAGTTTGTCCGCAAGAGACTCAATGTGAAGGCTCGTGTATTGTGGGGATTAAGGGTGAGCCGGTGGCTATTGGTAAGCTCGAGCGTTTCGTGGCAGATTATGCCCGCGAGCACAAGCACTTTAACTCGGAGTGTGCCCCAAAGAATGGGAAAAAGGTTGCGATCGTGGGCTCTGGTCCGGCTGGGCTAGCGTGTGCTAATGACTTAGCGCGGTTGGGCTATACGGTTACTATTTTTGAGGCACTACACGAGGCGGGAGGCGTGCTTGTGTACGGTATCCCTGAGTTCCGTCTGCCGAAGGAGTCTATTGTAAAGTCTGAAATACAGAACTTGAAGAACTTAGGCGTGGAGATCGTGACTGACGTGATCGTGGGGCGCACGGTGACCATTGACCATCTTTTAGACAAAGAGGGCTACGGCGCAGTCTTTATCGCCTCTGGTGCGGGGTTGCCTAAGTTTATGAACATCGGTGAGAACCTGAATGGCGTCGTTTCGGCTAACGAGCTCTTGACGCGAGCCAACCTGATGAAGGGATATGACAAGAGTTACGATACGCCACTCTTTGTTGGGGAAAAGGTCGCTATCGTCGGAGGGGGGAACGTCGCTATGGATGCGGCGCGTACCTCTGCCCGCCTCGGCGCAGAAGTGCACCTCGTTTATCGTCGTTCGGAGGCTGAGTTACCCGCCCGTGCGGAGGAAGTACACCACGCTAAGGAGGAAGGGATTATCTTCCACCTGTTGTCTAACCCCGTGGAGATCCTCGGTGACGAGAAGGGTTGGGTCACGGGCATCCGTGCCATCCGTATGGAGCTTGGCGAGCCTGATGCGAGTGGACGTCGCAGCCCGAAGGAAATCCCTGGGTCAGAGTTTGACATCCCGTGCGACGTGGTATGTATGGCACTCGGAACGTCGCCTAACCCGATGATAGCGAGCACAACCCCAGGGCTGGAAATCAAGAAGTCGGGCGGTATTGTGGCTGATGAGATGGGGCAAACCTCGCGTAAAGAGGTTTTTGCGGGAGGTGATGCTGTGATCGGTGCCGCAACGGTGATTCTTGCCATGGGGGCAGGTCGTAAGGCGGCTGTGGCGATAGACAAGTTCCTGTCTGGAAAGGCGGAGTAGTGGGGGCTATTGTTGCCTCTGAGAGGGAAAATAAAGAAGGCGCTGTTGCGGAAACAGCGCCTTCTCTTTTGAGAGTCAGTCGTGTGTGAATCGAGGGAGGGCGATGGGGGTTATTCGTCGCGCATGGCTATCGAGGGGGCTGTATGCACCGCCGCGCGCGTGGGAAGCCATATTGCAATGACGATGAGTAGCGTCAAGAGCCCATATGTCAGTAGAAAGTCGACCGGCATGCGATACCAGAAGACTATCCAGTACCGTGAGAGGAGGTTAAAGTGTTTCAGGGCAGAGAAGCCCGCAAGCGTAAAGGGCAGGGTCGATAGTAGGAGGAGAAGCCCCTCGCTAAGATAGAACCCGAGCAAGTGGCGCGGTGTCTCGCCCATCGCAAGGCGTAACCCGATTTGCGAGCGGCGCTGTTGCGAGCGATACCAGAACGTCCCCACGACCCCAAGGAAGATACAGACCCCGAGGAAGACGGAGTAAAGGATGCGCATCTTGAGCTTGTTGTAGTCCTCGTTTTGGAACATCTTTTTCGCTTCCTCGAGCGACTCAAAGCGAGAAACGTAGACATTGCCCACGTGTAGCTGGTCTTGCAGTTCGGCAAAGAGCTCGTCTTGAGTAATGGTGGCATCGTCCTTGAGCCGGAAGGCAAATTCGATGTAAGGGGCATATTTGGCCAACTCTTCGTTAAACTCTTTGGGTTGGTAGATGAATAGTGAGGTATTCCACAGCCAGAAGTTGTCGACGCGCATGGTTTGGGCAACATAGTGAGCCGTGAGGCTCGTTGAGTCAGAGTCGCTTAGGAGGAATGGCTTGCCTATGACAGAGTCGATCGGGCGTCGGAAGCTCTTGATAAGCCCTTCGCTGGGGATAATCTCTCCTTGTTTTAACGCTTCCATCATCTCTTCGCGCGATCCGTTGAGCCCATTCACCCGCAACACTTGTAGAAACGAGGGCGTCACCGAGCGCACGAGGGTTTGAGATTCCTGTAGTGTGTCAAAACTGACCGTTACAGAGCTGTTGCTCCCTTGGTGTGGCAACGAATTGTAAGAGAGGGAGAGCGCCTCCACGGCGGGGTTTGCCTCGATGCGTTGTAAGAGGGTCTTTATATCTTCGTTCCCCGACGCCGAGTCGGCAGGGCTGTAGTCTGCGCTCTCGGGGGGCACTTCCGCTAGATAGAGTCGATAGACGTTGTGGATGTCACACCCCATGGGGATATTGATGAGGCGAAGCCCCGTGACTAGATAATCTATTAAATAGAGGGAGCAGAAGGTGATAACGAGCATCTCCACCCAAATCAGGAGGTTGTTCTTCCGTTCGTTCCAAAGGATGTGTAGCAAGTGACGTAACATGGTGGGTAACCTCCTATCGTTTAGAGCTTAGAGAATAGACGATATCGCGCCGCGCCATTTGCCACGCGGGGATGAGCATTGAGAGTACGTTGAGTACTAGCGAGCTAAGGATGGCTACCAAGAGCACCCGCCACGAAAAGATGGTGGATAAGGGGAGGGTAAAGTCGAGCCCCGTGACCATCCCCGTGACGCTCTCAAAGAAGAGGGACTGCAATCCGTAGCTTGCTACGAGCAAGATGAGAAGCCCCAAAATCGCACCTAGGAGGGTGTAAAAGACGCTTTCGCGGACGACCTGCCAAAGGATGTCTACTACCGTGCCGCCGAAGGCTTTCCTGAGTCCTAGTTCTTGCAAGCGGCGACGCATCCGTGCGTGTGAGATGACAATGAGGTTAATGCCGGGGATGAGAAAGAGGATGAGCAGCGTGACGTAGAACTGACGGTCGATACTCTTCATGTCAGGCCCGACGTTGCTCCAGAAACGGTGGATGGCGGCATGGAGTTCGTCGGGTTGATCGAGGGGGACTATGTACTGTGGCGCTATTTCTGCGTCGACTTTCTCAATGACCGTTGTAATGTCTTTCCGAATGGCAGGGAAATCGGCGGGAGAGTGGGCTAGAAAATCCACCTTGAGCGGACCGCGTAACCCCTTCGCATCCCTCGTACTAGGGCTAATCGTGTAGGGTATCCACGCGTTGGCGGTGACGGAAGAAAGGTAGCTCGACACGTCTTTGACGACGCCCACAATGCGCATGGGTTTGAAGTCCACCAAGAGCTCTTTCCCCACGGCTTCTTCTGTCCCAAAGAACTCGCGGGCGACCTGCTCGCCGATGATGATGACGCGAGACCCTGCCTCAACCTCCGCGGCGGTGTAGGGCGCGCCAGCCAGAAACTCAAAGTCATAAACCTTGAAAAACTCAGCACTCGTGCCAAGGATGTAGCGTTGGAGTTCGCGTTTCTCGCCTGCCCGACGAAAGCCGTAAGGGCTGCAATACTTCTCGCTGATAGCCACCGCCTCAGCCGAAGGAATCTCGGCAAAGAGCCGCGCGAGACGACCCCCCACTGCCCCCGAAGAGGTCGAGTTATTCGTCGTGTCGCGAATCTGTACCGAGTTCCAGAAGAGCATCCGGTGGCGTTTATAGGCGGGGTAGAACTCGCCCTCGGGGATGAGCCGCTGTGAGGCAAAGGTGATCGTGATGAGCCCTATGGCGAGCGCCGTCCCGAGGACGGAAACGACGCCCAGCACGGGGCTTTCGCGCAAGAGGCGCCAAGCTTGGCGGAAGTATTGTAACATGATCGTATGGTGTGTTATCTGAGCTTTAGCTCTGTTTCGTTCTTGTATTGTGGAAGGTCGGTCAGCACCACCTGTTCGCCCTCTTTTAGACCGCGCGCGACCTCGATGTACTGATAGCTCGCCTCGCCGAGCACGACCTCGCGTTTACGGAGGTAGTCTCCTTCGCGTACCCACAGTTCGTATTTTCCCGGTTTCTTGTAAAAGGCGGCGTGCCCGATCCGTACGACGTCGTGTTTCTTGGCTGTTTGTAGGTAAAGCTCGACTTTGAGTCCTGAGCGCAGCCCCGTCACGACCGAGTCGAGGATCTGCACCGTGCACCCCAACGTCCCGTTCTTTGAGGCAGGGGCGATGCGTGTCACTTGTCCGTTCAGGCGGTGACTCCCCACCTTGATGAGGACCGGTGTGCCAGTGCTGACGCGCGAGGCATAGCCATCGGGGAACTCCCCGTCTATACGGAACTGGGTGAGGTCTGACACGATGGCGAGTTGTTGCCCTGCCGAGACCTGCGAACCGACTTGTGAGTTGATAAAGGTGAGAATCCCTGTGCGAGGGGCTTGGATGCGCGCCTCTCTGAGCACTTTCTCTATCTCGGCAAGGTTCTTTTGGGCGATTTGCACCTCGAGCTCTTTCACATTGCGCTGTGCGTTGGCGATGCGTTGCTCGTTGGAGATCTTGAGCTTGAGTTGTTCGCGCTCGAGCTCGGCGACTTTGAGGTTCATCTCGACCTGACGTACGGTGCCCGCCGTCCCTCCGCCCAGACTATCGAGGCGGATGGCATTCTTGAGCTCGATGCGCTTTTGGTCGATCTGCATATCCATTACCTTGAGGTTCATCTGCATATTGCTGAGATTGGAGGCATTTTGTGCCTCGCGTTGTTCGCCCTCTAAGACACGCATTTGTAACTGGTCTTTGAGTTTCTCATAACTCGACTGTGTGGTAAGGAGGTCGAGTTGGAGGAGGGGCGTGCCCTGTTCCACCGAGTCGCCATGTTTGTGAAACACCTGTAGGAGGCGCGAACTGATGGGCGAGACCACCGCCTCTTCGATGGCAGGGGCTACGACGCCCGAGGTGTTGATTGTGAGCTCTATCGCGCCGCGTTCGGCAGTAGAAAACTGCAAGCTCGACTCCTGCACGCCATTTTCTAGCACCTTCAATAGGGTGATTATCACGGCGGTGACCCCTACGGCGATGAGGGTTATCTTTATGATGCGCTGCTTGCGTTCTTTAGCAAGGGTCTGTTTTGAGATCGCTCTATCCATGATCAGATTCGGTTATTGGGGCAGTGTGCAAAGCCCATTCCAATGTACTAACTCTTTGATTTTCTGCAATGGTGGGTGTCCGAAAATGAACGGTGGGGCGTCTGTGCGGACGGTGAGAAGCTCTATGCGGTTATTCGGAGGTTTTTTAAGCCACTTTGAGCCCCTTGGGAGGGGGCTCGATGAAAAAGGATACGAAAAGTTACACCATGTTCCATTTTTTTTTTATCTTTGACTAGAGAATTTCTTTTTAGAAAAGGCTGGTTGTGTCAACAGTGTGGTTTCTGAAACGGAGTTCTCGGGCGATGTTGGCACTCTTGCAAAGTGGATGGCAACTGGTGGATTTATTAATTTTCAAATAGATAGCTGTATGAGAAAAGTAGTACTACTATTCGCATCTTTGTTGATGTGGATCGGGTGTGCGTTGGGTCAGCAGCGCACCGTGACGGGGGTTGTTACGGCAGTGGACGACGGGCAACCCATGGTTCAGTTGGCCGTGCAATTAAAAGGCACGCAGACGGGTGTGGTGACCGACGCTAATGGGCGTTACACGATACGAGTGGCAGGTCTCGAGTCGGTGCTTGTGTTTACCTACACAGGGTATGAAACACAGGAAATTACGGTTGGAGAACAGCAGACCATCAACGTGGTAATGCAGCTCGCCAACGAAGAGATCGACGAGGTGATGGTCGTAGCCTTTGGTAAGGCTAAGAAGAGTACCTTCACCGGATCGGCTGCCTCGGTGAGTGGCAAGGACTTGGAACGTAAGCAGGTTTCGAACGTGCTTAACGCCCTAAGCGGTAAGGTGCCAGGGGTGACGGTTTCGTCATCAAACAACCAGCCAGGTACGTCGTCCACAATCCGTATTCGAGGAAATGGTTCGTTTTCTGCAAAGAGTGACCCGCTTTATGTAGTCGATGGTGTACCTTACGAAGGCGATATTTCTGCGATTAACCCCGCCGATGTGGAGAGCACCGTGTTGCTCAAAGATGCTGCTTCTGCAGCGTTGTACGGAGCGCGTGCTGCCAACGGGGTGGTAATGATCACGACCAAGAGCGGTGCTAACGCGCGCAGTGGCGGATCTATGAATGTCAATGTGACGGCAAAGGTCGGGTACAACTTCCGTGGTATCCCCGACTATGACAAGATTACAGACCCCAAGGAATATGCAGCTAAGTATTACGAGGCTGTGTGGAACGGGAAGCGGTATGCGGAAGTGAACAAAAACAAGGACGACGAAGATATTAACGGGTTGGCTGACAAGGCCTATTTCCACAAGATCAACGGGATCGTTTATTTCCCATTCTCGCGTGATGAGAATAGCACCGCCCCATGGTTTACAAGAAATGGGAATGGCTATTGGGAAATGGACAAGAACGCCACGGTAGGGGCGATACATAAAGGGACGGACGGCGAAGACTATTGGATGCAGCCCGATGACTGGAATAAAGAAGCTTTCGAGCCCAATATGCGTCAGGAGTACACGGTTTCCCTCTCCGGACGTACGGAAAAGGCGAACTACTTCTTCTCCTCTGGTTATTTGAACGACAAGGGGTATACGGTTCGCTCAAGTTTTGAGCGTTTCACCACGCGTCTCCGTGGAGATTATAAACCTAAGACGTGGCTGAGCATGGGGGCTAACATCTCCTACACCGGTTACAAGACCAACTCTTTGAGCGCTACCACCACAGCCTCAGCTGGTAGCTCGGGTAACATCTTTGCAATGACCAACTATGCTGCCCCGATTTACCCCATCTACGTGCGTGATAAGAACAAGAATAAGCTCAAAAACAAGTGGAATAAGTGGTGGTATGACTTCGGTACAGGTGAGTTCCCAGGCTTGAGTAAGCGTCCTTATCTCTCGGTGGCCAACCCTCTAGCGGCAAACACTTATGATATCTATGACCGTGTGGCAGGTATTATTGGTGTTCGTTCCAACGTAGACTTCATTATGCCTTATGGCTTCCGCTTTAGCATCGTCGGTGGTTATGACCTCGATGATACGTATGCTACGAGTAGTCTGAATACCTTCTATGGTCAGTATGCACCGACGGGGGGGGAAATATCAAAGACCTTCCAACGTGAGTCTACCCTTAACCTCCAACAACTCTTGACGTGGAATCATAGTTACGGAGAAAATCACATCGATGTCCTTTTAGGGCACGAATATTACGATCGTGACGAGCAGTACCTCAATGGTAACAAGCAGGGGATGTTCCACTACAATGCGCGTGAATTGGATCAAGCCATCCGTCAACCCCAGACGTCCTCAAATCGTCATCGTTACCGCGTAGAGGGGTTCTTGGGTCGTGCTCAATATGACTGGGCTGAGAAGTACTTCCTCACCCTCTCGTTCCGTCGCGACGGGTCGAGCCGTTTTGCAGAAAAGAACCGTTGGGGTAACTTCGGTAGCGTGGGCGCATCGTGGATGCTCTCTAACGAAAGCTTTATGGACTCTACCCGCAGCTTCCTCGATCTTTTGAAGGTTAAGGCTAGCTATGGTATCCAAGGGAATGATAACTTGCCAGAAGAGGTTGAGTTTGCTTACCTCGATCTTTACAAGCTTTCGAATAACAACGGATCTTATGCGACCAGTTTCTTCTACAAGGGTAACGAAAACATCACGTGGGAAACGAGCCACAACATCAACTTCGGGATCGAATATGCCTTCTTCCGTCACCGCTTGACGGGTAACATCGAGTTCTATCGTCGTAATGTGACCGACATGTTGTTCCAGCTCACTGTGCCAGGTTCAGCAGGTTACCGTTACTTCTGGGACAACGTAGGGTCGATGTCTAACACCGGTATGGAGTTTGAAATCACGGGCGTACCCTATCAAGACAAAGACATCCGTTGGTCGGTGACCGTGAACGGTGGTATCGTGAAGAACAAGCTCGAGAAGCTCCCCGATGAGTGGAAGAAGACCGAGTGGGGGTATGTTTCTGGCTCTGTGGTATACAAAGAAGGTGGTTCGTTGTATGACTACTTTATACCTAAGTTTAAGGGGCTGGATGAAGAGGGTCGTGCACAATGGCAGACGTATGACAAGACCAAGGGCGAGTATGGTGTTACAACAGACTATGCCGAGGCCTCGAAAAACGAGAACCGTGTGCTTCACAAAGACATGTCGTCGTTCATCAATGGTGGTTTCAGCACCAACGTTGACTTCTGGGGCTTTGACTTCAGTGCTGCCTTTACCTATTCGTTGGGTGGTAAGCGCTTTGACTACGTATACCAAGATTTGATGCACGGTGGTTCTAGCAATGGTCGTGCTTTCCACAAAGATTTGTTGAACTCGTGGACGCCGCAGAAGAAAAACACAGACATCCCCCGTATGGACGTTACGACTAAGCAAAGTAATGGTCTTTCTGACTTTTACTTTACGAGCCGTAGCTACCTCGCGATTGACAACTTGACCCTCGGTTACACCTTCCCGAAGGCGTGGCTGGATAAGATCAACGTGGGTAGCCTCCGTGTTTATGTCGTTGCCGACAACGTATGGCTCTTCTCTGCCCGCAAGGGTTTTGACCCGCGC
>CALHZE010000029.1 GCA_938040915.1 uncultured Bacteroidia bacterium
CGCTTAGCGTCACGAGCACGTCTTTGTCTAACGACTTGTAATCATATCGCAGGTCTCGTAACTTCTCAACAAGGAAGGTCGGCGTCCCCGTGGCAAACCAATAAGAGCTCAGAAGCCCTTTATCAAATACATTCAGCAGATTAAACGGATTGTATACATGGACGTTGTTGACTGAGAAACAGTACCCGTCATATTCGCTCTTAAGAAATGCGAGGAGGTCGGTGCGTGTATACCCTAATGTAGATGCCAACGCGTCGATATCTTCTGAAAAGGTTGCTAGGAGCTCTGCTTCCGTGATACCACAAAGCCCAGCGTAAGCGGGGGCTAAACTGATATCGTTAAGAAAGTTTAATCCGCTAAAGACACTCAGTTTGCTAAACTTGGTCACCCCTGTAAAGAAGGCAAAACGGATATATTCGTCTAGCGACTTGAGCACAACGTAGAAGCCCGCCAAGATCTCGCGATACTGCTCGTGAAGCTCTTGCCGCCCCTTGCTTAGGGTATGAAGGAGGGGCTTGTCATACTCGTCTATGAGGACGACCACCTTACGCCCCGTCTTTTGATAGACATTCTGGATAAGCGCAGCAAAGCGCTCCGCCGGTATTTTATCTACGAGATTGGGTACGCCGTAACGCTCTTCCAGCTCTTCCAAGCTACTAGCTAAACGGATATTTAAGACCTCAGGCGCATCATAAGTATTGATATTGAGGTCGATGTACAGCACCGGATACTCGAGCCACGGTTCGCGCCCCTCGGCGGCAGCCATCCGCGCCTCAGCCTCCTCTATCGCAAGCCCTTTGAAAAGTTCCTTCTCGCCACGAAAGTATGCCGCGAGTGTGGAGAGAAAGAGGCTCTTACCAAAGCGACGCGGACGGCTCAGGAAGAAGACATGCCCACGCACAAGTGGTTCGATATAAGCCGTCTTATCTATATAGATAAAACCCTCGGAGCGAAGAGCCTGAAAGCTCTGCACGCCGATAGGGTATTTGCGCTCTGTCACCATAGTCCTGCCGTTTTGCTTTGGGTAAAGGTAGTCAATCTGGTGCAAAAGGCGTGCTAACCCCTACAACGCCTCTTCTCTCCACTCGCCAATGTTGCGCTGCGCGGTGTCAAAGCTTACCCCAATAAGGCGCACCGGCTTTGCCCCACCTCGGTATGGCTCTGCATACCCTTGCTGGCGGATTTGCGCGATCGCCTCCTCGGGTGTCCCCGCACTCCAAAGCTTAAACTCAA
>CALHZE010000030.1 GCA_938040915.1 uncultured Bacteroidia bacterium
CAACGCCCTTACCCACGCGTCCCTGTAGCTCCACGTTCTGTTTCAAGCTGAGGTACTGTCCTTTTCGGTCGTTTTCTGCAGCAAGGTGCTGTGTAAGATAGCTGTCCTCAAAGAGCTCTGTAGCACGGCTGGTACGGTAATTTAGCGACGTATTTGCCTTGATGGTAAAGCGCTGCGTCACGCGCCACCTTTGGTAGAAGAACTGCCATAAATTCAGATTCTTCTTATGTGTAGAGTGTTCTGTATCACTCTCAAAATTGTCCTCAGGACGGTAATAAAACAGATTGCTACTCTTCGCCCCCCTAGCGTCACCTTGGTGATAAATCGTGCTCGCCTGTAAACGATATTTCTGATGTGGTGTTACCGTAAGGTTTAGGTTCGCTAAACCGCCCGTTCGTTCATACTCATTGAGAGGAGGTGTAAAAAGCTCACTTTCTTCCTGCGAAAGCGTCAGATTGATATTACTACCGAGCGACTCCGCATCCAGCACATTGCTGGTATAATCTTGGATAGAAAAAAGCGCCCGCCCCGTATTATTACCTGTAATGATGGCACTAAGGGTAACTTTAGGCAGTATGGAAATAAGCGACAACCGCCCGTTAAACTTGTCAATGAGCCCTCCCCCACCCTCTATCGAACCATTGAGGGTCATCTTTCTATCAGACTTGAGATTGAGGGCTATCATCTTATCTTCGTGGAAATCTTGTGCGATATCACTGGAGTCTCTGTAATCTTTCAAGAGCTCAATAGAATGGGCAAAATCAGGCGGTAGGTTGTTAATAGCCATCCCCTCCGAGCTCGTCCCAAGGACATCCTTCCCGTTAATCAACACCTTGTCGACCTCCTTGCCTTGGTAAGAGACCTTACCACTCGCATTTACAGACAAGCCTGGCATACGCTTAATCACTTGCCCAATATTCCGTTCGTTCCCCAACGTATAATTCTTTGGGTTATAGACCAGCGTATCGCCTTTTTCATAGACATCGGGCGCTTTCCCTACCACGACGACATGCTCCATCTCGGTAAGCTGCTCCTCCAGTACTATCTGCAGTTGGGGCGGAATGGCTGTAAAACGACGTTTGTAGTCCTTGAAACCTACCGAGCGAGCATTAACCCAATAAGATGACGAAGCGGCGATAATACGCGTAATACGAAACGAACCATCAGCC
>CALHZE010000031.1 GCA_938040915.1 uncultured Bacteroidia bacterium
AGACTGCACCACCCAGCATTTATGACCATCCTGCATCTCTTCTTTCAACAGCGTGTGAGTCTCTTCGTCCACACTGCGCGTGCTCATGTCGTCGTAAGTGAAGTCTGTCCCCATGAAATAATCTTTCTTGGCAGAGGAACTGCTAATACGGCGCACCTTCTTCATCGCTGGTAGATAGAGCCACTTGTCGTCTTCCTTTTTTGGGTCGTCATACTCCCATGTCAAAAAGCCCGTTCCCTTGACATCTCCAGGGTGCATAAAAAACATGATGCTCTTTACGTCGTTGCCCACGTCTTTTGCATACGACTTGAGCTTCCGCACCCGCTCACTGCCGCGCTTGTTGACGAGCTTGAGCTCGACCTCCATGGTGCGCGTTTCTCCGTTGGGGCGATCCTTTACGCGGCGCATAATCTCTGCCCCGTCTTGTGCCGAGACAACGAATGCCAACATGAGTAGCACCCCCAACCCCCATAAACTTTTCATTACTTTTCCTCCTTTCCAAATACCATAAATCTCCGACAAAGAAACGGCATTATCGTCCAGGAAGCCATTAGCGCTGTCGCTAACCCCGCCACACAAAGCACCCCCATGTGCCATACCATTTTCGCCTCTGAGATACCATAAGTACCGAAATTGGCACAAAGCACGACCGTCGAAAAGATCATCGCTACCCCCGTCACGCGAAGGCTACGCATAAGCGCCTCACGATAGTTCCCTTGGCGAAAGAACTCGAGGTGTGCATGGTTGATAAAGTGTATCGTGTCGTCGACCGAAATCCCCAACACGATGGGGATTATCGTTGCCGTCATCATATCGAGTGGAATGCCAAACCAACCCATAATCCCCGCTACCACGATCCCTGGCAGGATGTTGGGAACCATTCCCACCAAGGCGATTTTTATCCCTCGGAAGACCACCATCAAAATGAGCATAATGATGAGCAACGAAAAGAAGAACGAGGTCAACTGCCCCCGAATCACATACTGCATCATGGTGGTAAACTGTGGCATCGTCCCCACGACCTGGACCTCCGCATCGGGGATAATCCCCCGTGCATCGGCCACGATCTGTGGCAAGAGCTTCTCCGCTATACCCGAGTTGTAAGAGTCCATCTCTGTCGAGATCCGCAGGCGTCGGTAGTCGTAATCCATCCAATACTCTACTTCGCTCCCCCCCGCATTTTCATACAGGAGGAGGAGTTGCGCCACCCCCTCTTGCGTGTCAGGGATGGCATAATACCTCGGGTCGTTGTCATTGAGCGTACGGTTCAAGTCTTTGATGGTGGGGAGGATCGATGAGGTCCGTTTAGTCAAGGGGAGCGAAAGGAGGTATCGGTCTAACGAATCGAGTTGCTTGAGATGCTCGGGGGTTTTCGCGTCATCAGTTGCGGGGAAGGTGATCATCACGTCGTAAGAGTAGAGCGACCCCAACTCGGTGTTAGAGAGCTCTAGGAGACGCTTCACATAAGGGACGCGCCGCCCCATGGTGCTTTCTACGTCAAAGGCACTTTCCACCATCGTGCTCCCGACGAGGAAGAATATCGTCAAGGCGCTCCAGCCACCTAAGAGTAACCCCTCGTGCCCGAGCACCCAATTGCCCCAACGCTCCATCTTGTGGTGAGCGCCACGCGTTGCCTTTGACTCGTCGGGCTCTTGCGAAGTCGGCTTCCGGTTTCTCCCAAAACTCATAAGCGTAGGAAAGAAGAGCGCAATGAGGATGCACGAAAAGAGCAAACTAAACGCCGTCCCCAACCCGACAAAGTTCAACGGTTTGACTGGGATGAAAAGGAACGTGAGTAGCGCCGCAATCGTCGTTAGCGCTGAGAAGGAAACCGGCCATCCCATCTCGCTCATCGTTTCCACGACCGCCCGACGACGTTCGCCGTGTCGGTAATAAGCTCGCCGGAAAAAGGTAAATACGTGCACACTATAGGAGATTGGGAGTGTAAACCCTGTGAGGATGGGGACGATCAGCATCATCGAGTCCGTCTCGTAACCACAATACCCAAAGAGCCCAATCATTAACACCACAGAGAGGGCGGAAAGCACAATAGGCAAGACCACCCCGCGCCACGAACGCGTCACGATGAGTAGGACGAGCATCGCAAGGATGAGCGCCACAAGCTCAATTTTGCTGATGCTTTTGTTCATCCAGACGGTCTTCGCATAGTTAAGATAGGGTAACCCTGACGCACGAAGATTAAGCGCCGCATAGGCAGGTTTCTGCAAAATATGCTCGACCTCTGCGCCTGTCTGCAACTCGGCACCTTGCCCCTCCTTCGAGGATACGTCGGGGAAAGGGCGCAGTTTCAACAAAAGCCACGTGTAACGTCCGTCGGGAGAAACGAGTCGTCGCGCCAACTCTGGCTTGCTTTCCAACTTAGCGCGCAACTTAGCCAGCTCTAGAGGAGAGGTGGGGGGCTCGTCGGGTATGAGCTGGTCGATGCGAATCTCTCCCTCCTCGTTACTCATAAATTCCAAATCGGCAAGCGAAGTGAGTTTATCGGAATATGACAAACTGTCTTTAAGCTCCTCACCCAGCTGCCGCAGTAGGGTCAGCGTCCCTGCAGCAAAGAGCGAGTCAGACTCTGCCAACACGGCCACGTAGTTGTCATTACCAAAAATCTCTTTGAACTCGCGAGTTTTGAGCAACATTGGGTCGTTTTCTAGGAAATAGCTCTCAAAGCTCGAAGAGGTATGAAAACGCGATACCCCAAAGACGAGCACCGCAACACAAAGCACACTTACCAAGATAACCCAACCGCGATGGCGGATCGCCCATGCGGCATAGCGTCCAAAACCCAGATTGATACGTTCGATGTAGTTCATTTCCCTGTTGTGTTACGACTGCAAATTAAATAGAAGTCTTCCAAACAACCAAATTAAACAGCTATTTGCAGTAAAATGCAACAAAGAGGCAATTGAAACAGGTGGGCAGAACGGAGCTATTCCTCTCAGTCTGTTTGCCCCCGTTGGGTACAAAAAAAGCCGCCCCATACGAGGCGGCTTGTACGTTCGGTCAGAAAAAGCTTAGTGTTTAACTACCCGTATCGTCTTTTGCGAGGAATTCGCCGCAGAGAAACGCATAATATAAACCCCCGTAGGCAACGTCTCAGTATCCAGCAAGAGTTCATTCCCTTCTAAGACCCCAGAACGCACCACGTTCCCCGAAACATTGAGAAGCTCGTAATGCGCCGATACGCCTGTCGGATTGGCAATCCGCAACTGTGAGACGAAGGGGTTGGGTGCCACAGAGAGCGAAGCAAGAGCGGCGTCTTCTACCGCATTCCCGTTACCTTCGACCGTCAGGGCACACTCGCCCTTAACATTGCTACCGTCCTCGGACGTTGCAATAATAGAGCAAGTCCCCTTCTTAAGCGCTGTAACCTT
>CALHZE010000032.1 GCA_938040915.1 uncultured Bacteroidia bacterium
AATGGCGTTGTCACTCACGTCACCATCCAACCCTAGGAGGCGTACATTGACTTTGCGTGCCGTACGCATCGCCACGTTCTCTATCTTCTTATCCAGCGTCGTTGGGTCAGAGAGCCCCGCGGGGATGGAGGCGATCTCTTGCACGAGTGCATACCTGCCCGCGTCTTCCACTCGCAACCCAGCACTCGTAGAGGGATACGTGGTGTTGTTCCGAATCTGGATCGTGACGGGGACGTTTGCCTCGTCTTCTGCCTCCGTATACTCCGCTTTTGCGCTCACTAGGGTTAGCGGGTTGGTTACGGGCACGAGGTCGACCTCGGCTACCCATCCCTCTTGCGTATCCTCGAAGTTATCTGAGTCGAAGTGGATGCGCAGCGAACCATCCTTCGAGCCCGAGACGTAGACGTAGGGCGCTTGTGTGAGCTGATTGGTGAGGTCGTCGTCGAGCTGATCGGCAGGGAGTCCCGTTTCCTCGTCCCAAACGTTCAGGTCGGTGTAAATGGAGAGAATCCCGAGACGGCGTCCCGTCTTAAATTTGCGGAAGGTAACGCGCACCTTCATAGAGGGGTCTTCGGGCACGAGGGTTATGGTCGCGTCCTGACTCTTGCTATAGTTAGCGTGTAGCCCCCCGTTGTCAGTAAAGATATACTTACCCTTCCCGATGGTGTAACGAAGCTTCGGGTCTTGGGGCAACTGCTGCGGGTCGTACTCACGCGGTAGGAAGTAGGAGGCGGGCATCGGGATGATATTCCCAAGGTTGCGCACCATCTCCTGCGCTTGGTTGTCTTGCGGGTAGTCGTCGCCGTCGCAATCGAGGGTAAACTTCACATTGATGTCTTCGCCCTCGGGGTTGGTAGTGCTCAGGTCAACCTCATACTCCATCTGGCGGTCGTCATAAGGGAGGAGTGGGGGGAGCTTCTTGCTCGAGACCCACTTCCCGTTACGGAAGAGGTTCAGCTTCAAATCCTTCTCTTCGTTCAACGAACCATTGACCAAGGTAAGGGTAAAGGTCGAGAGCCCGAGGTTTGCCCCATCGACGGGGGTCTTAGAGATGGCGAGACCGACGTCGTGCTTCCGATAAGGCTTTTCAAAGTAAATCCCTGTAATAAGGAGGCGGTCTGCGGCATAGCGGTTATAGTCGTGCCCCTCGTGTTGCAACTTGAGGGAGTGTGTCTTTCCGTCAGACTTCAACACGTAGACAAGCTCGACGTCGGTGTCCTTCCCGTAGATGATGTCGAGCCCGCGCGCATCCTTCATCGGTTGGTCGTCCCAGAGGGCACGGAAAGCAGAGGTTTTCGGCTTGTTCTGATCGCAGGCAATGACTGCGCCGCGGATACGCAAGACGACCTCTTCGCCCACGGGGATCGCGCTCATGTCTATCTGGCAGAAACGGAGCTCGAAGACATAGTTTTTATTCTTGGGATCGAAGGCAGGCTTCGTATCGTCGTACGGGGTTTGTGCAAAAGCGTCGATATCTACCTGGAAGAGGTTACTCCCCTGCGGCACGAAGCTTTCAGAGTAAGAGTTGACGCTATACTTGCGGTGTAGCCCGTTCTTTACTGCCATGTAGGGGAGCGGCCAGTTCTGGAAGGTCTCGTTGTGCGGGAGCTTGCGAGCATCCAACTTCAACGGTGCGTAGGAGAAGAGCTGGATGGCGGGCGTACGACGCCCGATCTTGCCCTTGAAGTCATCCTCAAGCTGCGTAGCGAGCGCAACAAGCGTTTTCGGACGATCGAGATAAGGCTTTACCAGCGCAGCGATGTCCTTTTGCGTATAGTCCTTATCGATGTGCGCTACCTGTGTCCACGTTTCCGTATCGACGTCGCCGACAAGGAGGACGTACCCCTTTTCGGGTACAATAGGGGGTTGCTTCCACGAAAGCACGAACGTGCCGTCACAACCATCGCCACGCTCAACCGACAACGATTCGGGCACGGGCGCTATGGTAAACTTCCCAGTGAGCGCCACGCCCCCCGCTTGGTCTGTGAGGCGCAACATCGCCTCTGCGGTAGCGGGCGCATTGCGCGGAATGTCAAAGCGGTAGCCCGAGTAGGAGTCTGGGAGTGTGTAGCCCTGTCCGAAGGTCTTCCCGCCGTCGTAAGAGATCTCAATCGTGGAGGGGACTTTATTCGTCGTCCAACGCGACCCGTAATTTTCTACATGGGCAATGATGATATCGCCGGGCGCATACTGGTCGCCAGCAAGGGGGGAAGTGAAGTGCATCGTCCCCTCCTCTTCAAACCACCATACGAGGACAAAGCGCTGCTTGCCGCTCGGGATGGCGGAGGCTGTCACCTTCACATCGAGGGAGCTCTTTCCCGCAAGCTCTTGGGTGGTAAAGGTGACCTGCTCTTGGTTATTGAGGTGGTCTTCTTTGCGTGTCGCGGGTTTAGAAACTTCGCCCTTGGCAGGATTGCAAACCCAGGGGCGGAGACCATTGACCGTCAAGTCAAGGTCGTTGATGAGCGCCTTATCGCCCCATGTATAGACCTTTTTCGCCGTGGTATCGTTCCATGCGATCATCACGCGCGCTTGCTTTGCCCCAGCGGGCACGGGGATAGAGAAGGTCTTCGTCTCCCCTTGCTTGAGGGTGAGATCCTCGTCATCCTTGTAGTAACCCCGTTCGAGGGCAAGCACCATCTTTTCCGAATTGAGAAGCCCGTAGCCGTACTTATAGTCAGGCCCTTCGACGCCCGCATCGGTAGCAGTATTCATAGCGAGGGCACGCAAGAGATCCGCACGCGGGGTGCGGTCTGCATGAAGCTGTTTGTAACGCTGGGTGACGAGCGCCAAGTTTCCCGAAACGGTGGGGCACGCCATAGAGGTACCGGTCTTGGTAGACGACCCAGCAAAGACGTTGGTACTCAACACCCCTACCCCTTTAGCAACCACGTGTGGCGCAAGACGTCCGTCGTCAAGAGGACCACAGGAGCTAAACTCCCCTAACCGACCGATAAGGTCACACGCCCCGACAAAGAAGGAGTTCTTGGCGCGGTTCGGGATAGTGCCATACTGCTTTTCGCCGTAGTGTGCAAGGACGCTGTCGACACACCCCTGCCCAACTTCACGTTGTGTTCTTGCTCTTTGGTCAAAATCAAGGCGCACAAAGCCGGTGTCAAGGTCAGTGCCACAAAGGCAGAGAACAAGATGCTCGATGCCATCGTGATGGAGAACTGGCGGTAGAACATACACATCTGCCCGAGGGGAAGACCGTAGGAGTTCTGCGTGAGGGTAATCCCATTCTCGCGGTGGCACTTTTCCATTTCCTGCCACTCTTGCACCTCGTCGGAGGAGCTGGAGAAGTTCCACGACCACGCGGTAGCCTTAGGCGCCATCCCGCGTGCCAAGGGGTCGCTCATCCCAGAGCCGAGCACGGTTCCCGCCACGTGCGTACCGTGCAACTCGCCCCCTTGCCAGAGCTGATACTCGCGGCGCGTGACGCGGTCACCAAAGTCAGGACTATAGACGACGTTACCGTCCCAGATGCCGACGCGTACGCCCTCACCCGTGAGGTTACGTCCGCCCAAAGCGCTCGGGACAGAAAGCACGTTCGCATGAGAAAGGCTCGCCCCCGTATGGTTCAACAGGGTTGCGGGCGCAGGTGCGGGCGCTACGCTGAGCACCCACGGATGGGTAGCCAACGCCACGAGCGCCGTACGCGGCAACTCGCAGGAGGCTACGCGCCAATCCGCACCTTCTGTGCCCCGAGGGCGCGCAGGGTCTTCTCTACGGCTTGGTCTGTCACGTTGTGTGCGTAGGTGATTTCGAGCTTTGCCGTACGCTCGTCCACCTGACACCAATCGGGGAGGGTGGGTGCGGTGAGCAACTCGGCGATTTTCCACTCAGCCGCCACGGGGAGGACGGAGCGGAGCGTCGTAGCGCGAAATGCCTTCGCGGGGTTTACTCCCTCGGGGAGGGTCGCCCAATAGGCTCGGTTACCGAGATAGTCGCCCAAGACGAGCCCTTTGGCAGCCAACGCCGCGCGTTCGCCCTCAGAGGGGATGGCGGTGAGTTGTACCAAGACGTTGTGTCGTTTGCCGACCGCCGTGCCAAGATCTTGTGCTTTCGCCCCTCGCGTGGGGTGTGCCACATTGTCTGGCAAAGGCACTGTGTACCGACCTAGCTGCACATACTCCTGTGCCGCGGCAGTGAGCGCACTCAGCAGCGCGAGACAGAAGAGGGCGCTATAAAACCTAATGAGCCTCATCTAAAACCTCTTTTTATTTTAAGATGTTACGTCCCCATGATGGGGACAGAGTCTACTTTTCCGACCGCAGCAAAAGTAGGTATACTCAACATTTTACTCACCCTGCTTATTTATAATGCCCAAAAGAGCAGCGCGACAAAAGCACGTCTCAATGGTAATTATGGGATGAGCTGCAGCGCAGCACACCATAATATTTGATGAATCGTAAACACGACTTTCGCCACTATTAGCGTTTTTGCTTGGCGGGGCTAATTTAGAATCCTTGTCCCCCTATTTCCCTAAGTAAGGGGGCTTAGCTCAGTCAAGGTCTACAAGGAGTTTTCCCTACCTTTGTAAGGTAACAAAGTAAGGGAGTAGAGAAGATGAGCACACCACGACGTTTACCGCTGGGGATACAGACCTTTGAAGAAATTCGTCAGCGAGGGCTGCGTTACGTAGACAAGACCCCGTACATTGCGAGCTTCATCAGTTCTAGTCTCAAGTACGTCTTTCTAAGCCGTCCGCACCGTTTTGGCAAGAGCCTTTTCACCTCAACACTAAAAGCCTATTTTGAAGGGAAAAAGGAGCTCTTCGACGGACTCTACCTCGAACACGCCGAGCCACAGCTCGCCCAGCAAGCGCAACGCGAAGCGTGGGAATCCTTCCCCGTACTTTACTTCCAGCTGAATGGTATAGACTATAGCTACGACGAAGCGCTCAGCAAGGCGCTCATGGCTCAAATGCGAACTTTAGAAGCCCAATGGGGAATCGAAGGGGAAGAGGATACGAGCCCCGACATTCGGTTTACGTACCTCATCCAAACGCTCTTTCAAAAAACAAAGCAACAGATGGTGGTGCTCATCGACGAGTATGACAAGCCCCTTCTAGAGACCTTCGATGCCCCAGAGCGCAACGGGCGCTTTCGTACCCAACTCAAGTCCTTTTACGAGGTATTGAAGAAAAGCGATGCCTACATCCACTTTGCCTTCCTGACGGGGATTACTAAGTTCAGTAAAATCGTGCTGTTCAGTGGACTTAATAATTTAGTAGACATTACTTTGGAAGACAACTATTCGGCAATTTGTGGTTTTACCGAAGAGGAGCTTACCTCGCACTTCGCTGCTGAGATAGAGAAGCTTGCGACGAAGTATCAGCAGACCATAGAAGAGGCTCGCGCCAAGCTGAAAAAGAACTATGACGGCTATCGCTTCTCTGGCAATGGCGTGAATGTCTACAATCCGTTTAGCCTACTCAATGTGCTAGCCTTTAGCAATTATAAATACTACTGGTTTGAGACGGCTACGCCTGCCTTCTTGGTAAGCTATCTCAAGCAGATCAACTATTTCGTGCCTGAGCTTAAGGACGGGGTCGAGATAGACGAAGGGGCATTGCAAGACTTCCGTATCGGGGGGGCGAACCCGCTGCCGCTCCTCTTCCAATCGGGCTATTTAACCATAAAGGACTACGAACCATTCGATTATATTTATACCCTCCGCTATCCGAACGAGGAGGTGAAGTATGGTTTCCTGCGGACGCTCCTTATGGGGTATTACCCGACAGTCTTAGACGCAGCAGTGGACGTGCGCCGCTTCCGAGAAGAGATCTTGCGGGGCGATGTCGACGCCTTTATGCAGCGGCTCACCTCGATTATCTCTGGCATCCCCTACGGGGACTTCTCTCGTGCCCCAGAGCCTTACTACGAGCGGGACGGGCAGGTGGCAGTGTTTCTGGTCTTCTTGCTCATGGGGCAGTTTATCCAGACCGAGGTTCATAACCACGTGGGGCGTGCCGACGCGGTAGTACACACGCCCGAGATAGTCTACGTCTTCGAGTTTAAGCTAGATGGTTTGGGGACGCCCGAGGAGGCGCTACAACAGATCGAGGCGAGGGGGTATGCCCTTCCCTACCAAGGGGGCGACAAGCAGGTGGTCTGCGTAGGCGTAGCCTTCAGCAAGGAAAAGAAGACTATCGCCTCTTGGCTGGTGAAACGCTAGGCGGGGGCGGGCGTACAGCCCGTGGCTGAGTAGGGATGAGACGGTTTAGAGGCGACGAGTGTTGCTAGCCTAGGGTAAGACCTTGAGAAGCTGTGCTCGTCGCCTTCATTTTTCCTCGCCTTAACTACGGTGTCGCACACCCTTAGCGCCGGACGTACCAAATGCAGATCCCCATCCCCCCGTAGGGGTTTAGCGTGCTAAACCCGCAATTCGCGCCCGATAGGGCGTCGCCTTTCCTGATTATTTATATTGGTTTGTGCCGCCTTGCGGCAAGGG
>CALHZE010000033.1 GCA_938040915.1 uncultured Bacteroidia bacterium
GCGTGCTAAACCCGCAATTCGCGGCAACGCCGCGCCTGCCCGATCCGCCTTTGCCCGCTTGTCGCCCGCACGGGCCGCGCGCCCTTAGCGCCGGACGCACGCGAGTAGCGAAAAAGGACGCATAACGGCGTGGGGGTGTAAAAGCTTCCCCTACCCTTTGATAGACAAAATACGCAACAATGGGCTACACGGGTGCGTTGGGAGGAAGCGCGCTTATTGTACTAAAATAGGGAACTGGTGGAAGAAACGGAGCATGGAGAGGGTTTCTAGGCGGAGCTTATTGCGTGCAAAGCTCTTCATCTTTCCATCCGTAACTTCCCCAAGACCGTTCATGACGACCTTGTTAGGGATTTGCTCTAAGAGCGCTATACAGTTCTCAATATGCTCTTGAAGCGAGCCCCCCATGCGCTCTTCCACGATGCGATGATTGATCGGGGTGCGTTGGTTAAGAAAAAACCAACAATCAAATACATCACGCCCCGCCACCTCGCCACGGTCGAGCAATGCACAGAGTTTGTGCGCAAACATGTCTGGGAGCTGCATGACGCGCACAGGAATACCTAAAAGGTTCTTGAGTTCGTAATGGTCGCCATACTGACGATTGCTCACCTCTAGTTTCAATTTCCGTTCTCCAACGCCATAATCTAACACGAGCAGTAGACCATAAAATTTCTTTGCTTGGTCGTGTATTTTCCCATACTTCAAGAGTATAAGGCGAAGCTTTTCATACACCATGTCGCTCTTCTCAAGGCAGAGGAGATTGAAGTCTAAGTCTACCGAGAAACGCGGCAGTTGGTAAAAAAACATCAGTGCCGTGCCCCCCTTGAATGCAAGCGAAGCGGCTAACTCCTTATCGGTAAAGATATCGTTCAGGATTCTAAGCATTAGGAGTTTGTGCTTATTCAAATCCATAGCCCTATTCCTCCTTTCCCTCCAGTATGTGGCTTACACGACGTTCCATGGCTTTATTGGCATAGAGGGGGAGCAACTGCCAGATTAAGCGTCGCCGCAACGGACGTAGATTATCGAAATAGTAGTTGCCTTCGAGATATATCAAGTCGAGGAAGGCGCGTTCGGGTGTCGCGATGCTCATCGTGTCACGGATTTCGATGCCCTCTAGTGCGGCGAGTATTTCCCCCTTTACCCCGTGGTAGACGATCTCGTGGCTGTCAATCTCGATCGTACGGTTAAGGTAGCTCACCATCGTGATGCGCGCGTCGTATTGAAATACGACACCACAGCGTTGCAACACATACTCTAACGAAAGATAGGATGGGGTGTAAAGCCCCCCAGCAGCCTCCTCTATACGATACCCTGGCTTTGCGTAGAGCCCTTTCCGGATGTTTAACAAACGCCCCTGCCGTACCTGATAGTTCAGCTTTGCAGCTAGGGATGTCGTCGCGGTCTCGCCCGTCAAGATAGCCACTTCTGAGAGCGTGAAGACCGTCTTGGGATGCTGGTAGAGAATCCACACGATTTGCGAACTGAGCATACGAATATTTCCTATTATCAGTTCGTAAAAGTAAGAAAATATGGGGAGGTTGCAAGCGCCCAAGCGCACTATAAACGAGCCGCAAACAAGCACATCACAGCAGCACCTCAACGCACGACGAGCCGCACATCCGCGCGTAACACACGTTGAGAAGAAATTACTTTTCTTCTAGCTTGAAATGCCCCATCTCGCCACGCAACGCACGCACTCGCTCGAGGATGTTGGCACTCGCCTCAGATAACGACGCCGAAGAGGCAGCATTCAGATTTGCCGAGCTGCTCAGGGTATTCACCGCCGACTCTATCTGCTGGATGGAGTCGGTGATCTGGTGGCTGTTCTCGCTGAGCCCCACCATCCGCTCCTTGAGTGCTGTCATCACGTTCTGTAAGCGCTCGAGGTCGGCAAGAGTCACCTCTGTCACTTGCGACGAACTTTCTCGCAAGCCGTGCATGCCGTTCACGATCTCGGCACTGCGTTCTGCGAGCCCTCTAACCTCACTCGCCACCACCGCAAAGCCACGCCCGAGGTCGCCTGCCCGCGCCGCCTCGACCGCCGCATTCAATGCGAGGATGTTGGTCTGTGAAGAGATTTCAGAGAGCAGCATCTCGCGGTTTACGATCTCGGTCAGGGTCTCATTGGTCGAGTAGATACTCTGGGCGACTTCCCTGAGTTTGTCGCGCGCAGTGGCAATGGCCTCTGAAGTGGTTTCGACGAGCCGCGTATCGTTGCGACACACCCCTACCACATTTGAGCACTGGGAGAGCACCTCCTCGGTCGAGGCTGCTTCCACCTCCGCGGTACGAGCGATCTCATGCGCCGAGGCACTGATGTGCTCACTATTCTGCTCTAGGTCAGCCGCCGAGCGCTCGATAGCCCCAATCATCTTACGCAACTGGACGATCATTTCGCCATAGCCGCGCGAGATCATCCCCATCTCATCTCCCCGTTGCTCATAGCCTGTGTGCGTCAGGGTAAGCTGTCCCTCTGCCAAAGCCGCGATCTGGTGCGCCAGCACCTGAATTGGGCGCAACATCCCCCGCATCACCCATAGCACCGCCACCAGCAACAATATCGACAAGATGAGCCCAACCCAGAAAAAGAACGACAATTGGCGATAGACCAAAGCCATCGCTTGCTTGTGGTCAAAATCGATTGAGAGGAAAAGCGGATCGAGACTATCGCCTAGGTAGAAGGGGGTGATGTAACTCACTTGCTCTTCCTCAGCATGAAAAAGACGCCCTTCGGTGCGGAGGGTCTCCTGTTCGTCTAGCGGGAGGCGTTTTATATCAAACGTTTTGTCAGCCGCCGCCTCATGATCTGAGCTGGCGAGCAAGGCGCCCTGAGGTGAGTAGAAGAAGATGGACGCCAACCCGTCCAACGCGTCTACACGCTCGATGAGGTGAGCGACATTGCTGAGCTCGATATCGACCGCCGTCACCCCAATCACCCGCCCCGCACGCCACACCGGTACGCCTAACGTAAATAGTCGTACGTCGCGCCCCTGTACGTTGAGATGATAGGGTTCGCAGACCACCGAGCGATGGGTACGCATGGGGTCATAATACCACCGCCCCACCTTACGGTCGATATGCGAACTACAGGTGTCGTTAAGAGAGACCTTTCCCGCCGCATCGCGCACGACGTAGGGGATAAAGCGCCCATGGAAGCCGTTTCCCTTGACCCCGACATACTGGTCGTCGAGGCCGTCATACGCGTATGGGTCAAAGGCCAGACCCACTCCCAAAACAAACGGATAGGCGGGGAGCGCATTGGTGACCAACTCGATCGCCGCCTCGCGCGTACAGGGCGGTTCCTGTGCGTGTGTAGAGAGAACATGGGCTAACGTTTCCCCTAGGCGCTCGCCTTGCCTCAAATCGGCAGTAATGGTAGAAACGAGCTTTGAGGAGGCTTGTTCCACTTTCCGGAGCAACTCTTGGTAGCCAGAGTGAGCAAGACGGTCAAGCGGTCCGAGAAACATAATCACAAGGATAACAAGCCCCCCCGCACCGATCACCAGACCGAGGCGCACCAGAATCGATTGTTTTTTCATAACCCGTACCCTCTCTACTCTATCGTTAGCGCCCCCCCGCTACTGCAGACTCTGATCCCAGTCTTTCCAGACTGGTTCGTATCCGTGACTACGCAGGAAGCTCGCCACTTCCTCGGGGCTTCGCCCGTCAGAGATTTCAAACTGCTCGAGCTCTTTGTTGGTGTGCGCATAGCCCCCTGGCTCGGTGTGTGAGCCGGCACTCATAGAGGTGATCCCGAGCCCAAAAGCGTGGTTGCGGAAGAAGGCCGACTCGCGAGTGGTAAGCGACATCTCCACGTTCTCGTCAAAAAGGCGATAGGCGGTGATGATCTGGAGCAGGTTGCGCTCATTGACCGTATACTTGGGTTCGAAGAGCCCGACGTGGGGGCGCAAGCGTGGGAAGGCGACCGAGTACTTGCTTTGCCAATAGTGGCGTTGTAGGTGACGGAGGTGGCGCGCCACACAGAGCGACTCGACACGCCAATCTTCCAAGCCGAGGAGCGCGCCCAGCCCGATGCGGTGGATGCCTGCTGCGCCAATGCGGTCGGGCGTCTCGAGACGGTAACGATAGTTGCGTTTCATCCCTTGGAGGTGGTAACTCGGGTAGGTATCCTCGTTGTAGGTCTCTTGGTAGACGTAAACCGAGTTGAGCCCATTAGCCCCTAGCGCGGCATACTCATAAGAGTCCATCGGTTGCACCTCTATCGAGATTTGTGGGAAATGATCTTTGAGGAGCTTGACTGCCTCTAGAAGGTACTCAAAACCCGCCTCGGCGGGGGCTTCGCCGGTGAGGAGGAGGATGTGTTCGAAGCCGAGCGCCTTGATGAGCCTCGTCAATGATTTCTTGCTGCGTCAGGGTCTTTCGCAACAGCTTATTCTGATGGCTATAGCCGCAATAAACGCAACTGTTTGAGCAGGCGTTGGAAAGGTAGAGGGGCACATAGAGCGACATCACGCGCCCGAAACGACGGAGGGTCAATTGACGGCTGAGGGCAGCCATCTGCTCAAGGTATGGCTCGGCAGCGGGGGAGATGAGCGCCACGAAGTCTTCGATATCTCCATGCCCTGCATGACTCAGGGCGCGCTCGACCATGGCGGGGGAGGCGGCGGCGATTTGGGCTTGGAGCTCCTCCCATCTCAGGGAGTGCATTTCGTGATAAAACGACTGCGCGGCGATGGCTTCCTCCCGCGCTTTATATTCCTCGGGTATGTGTTTCATCTTCGTTCCCTAGTGGTTGGCACAAAGTTAGAGAAAAATAAGGCTGTTTATTCTCTTATCACCTCGAAATCGCCGTTGACGAACTTGAGTATCCTCGACCCCGTAGTCGAGGCGAGAGTCATGTCATAGAGGGGTGGGGCGACCCAATCGACGCTCGTGCGAATCCGCGGATCGATTTCTTCTAGGGTTCTTCCTGTGGGTTGACCAGAGAGGTTGGCAGAGGTGGAGACGATGGGGGCGTCGAGTGCTTTTACCATGGCTTCGCACAGGGGGTGTTTTACCACACGGATGCCCAGACTGCCGTCGGCTGCACACAGGTTATGCGCCACGCCTTTGACGTGTGGGTAAATAATCGTGGTGGGGCGAATCGCCTGACGCAACACCTCGCGTATTGCGGGTGAAAGCTCGCCCACCAAGGTTTGGAGTCGCTCCTCGCACTCGACGATCACGAGCATGCTCATCGCGTGGGGGCGTTCTTTGAGGTCATAGAGTCGCTCGACTGCCGCGTCGTTACGTGCGTCACACCCCAGTCCCCAAATGGTGTCGGTGGGGTAAAGGATTGTCCCCCCGCGCCGCATCACCTCGGCGGCCTTAGCTGCTCTACGCTTCAACTCTGCTTCGTTTATCATTTCGTACCTCCTTCTTTACGAACAAAGGTACTTTTTTTGCGGTCCGCGCGGGGGCTCGTGCGGGGTCCTTAGGGCGGACGGCCCATGCGGGCGACAAGCGGTCCTAAGGGCGGACGGCCCGTGCGGGCGACAAGCGGGCAGAGGCGGGGTCGTGTAGGGGCGTAGCGTGCTACGCTCGCACAAAAAACGGACGCATCACGTCCATACACATCGCCCGAACGTGATG
>CALHZE010000034.1 GCA_938040915.1 uncultured Bacteroidia bacterium
GCCCGCACAAGGGGCTCTGTTAACCCAAATCGGCGGCGAAGGAGTAGTGCTCCGTCATTATACCCATCCCGTACTTCTATCGCGTAATTTCCCCCTAAACGAAGTTTCACATCCCCGTTGGGGAGGCGGAGCGTATAGTGTAGGTAGGGTTGCACTGTCCCTTGTGAACGCTCTGGGGTAGGAAAGGGGTTTTCTTCGAACCCCGTAAGGTAGTCGGAGGTAAAGAGATCTGAGGGGGTGCCATCGGGGTTACAGTGCACGAGGCGGTAAACGGGGTTAATGGGCGCGTCGCCTAAATAGTCAAACGAGAGCTCTAGGTAAAGCGACCCGCGGAGGGGGATCAGCGGTGGCAGGTTCGCCCGATCGCTCTTTCCCACCTCTTGCGGCAGGAAGGTCACTGCCCCGAGCTGTGGCGACGTATACTCGTCATCTACCGTGGTGGGGAATTGACCGTAACCCCATTTCACCGCTAAAAGGAGAAGGAATAGTAATAGCCTTGTGCGCATGGCGTATCCTCGTTATAAAAAGTGTGCATGGCAAAAGTACCCTGTTTCTATTACTTTACTAGCTTTGTGTGTCTAACGAAGAAAGGGAGGAACACACGATGGTCCGCAATTTTAGGGAACGCCTGCACGAGATCCGCGCCTTTGCTTTTGATGTCGACGGCGTATGCACCAACAACACGGTCTTGATTAGTGAAACGGGGTTGTTGTTGCGCAATTCGAACACACGCGACGGCTATGCGATTCACGCGGCTGTACGCAACCAGTTCCCCGTGGCGATCATTACCGGCGGACGCACCGAGAGTGTCGCCGCGCGTTTCAAAGCCCTCGGCGTGCAAGACATCTTTTTAGCTGTGGCAGACAAGACGGTAGCCTTTGAGGAGTTCCTCTTGATACACGACCTTCGTGCCGAGGAGGTACTCTACATGGGCGATGATTGGCCTGACTACGACGTGCTTCGCCTCTGTGGGCTACCTACCTGTCCTGCCGACGCAGCACCCGAGATACAGGCGATTTGCGACTACATTTCCCCCTACCGTGGAGGCGAAGGGTGTGTGCGCGACGTCATTGAGCAGGTGCTCAAAGTGCACGGCTGTTGGGGCAAGTTAGAAAGCGCGGGGCAGTAGACGGTGATGCAACACCACGCTTTGTGGCTATTGCGACTTATGCGCCCCGCCCACCAAGTGGCTCTGGTGGCTATCTTTTGCGGGGTGCGCTACGGCATCGTGCGTCCGTGGCTCGAAACGAACTTCCTGCAAGACCCGTTCCCTGACTATCAGTTCCTTATCTTACTGTTAGGCGGATTGTTGCTCTCGTGTGGAGCGGTGCTCATCAACGACTATTTTGACTGGCAAGACGACCGCATCGCACGCCCCGAGTCGGTCATCGTTGGGCGTCATCTCTCGCGTCGCGCCGTCATCGTGTGGCATGGGGTGCTTACGACCCTCGGGGTGCTCGTGCTGTGCTACCTCGCCCTCGAGTGGAGCAACCTCTACCTTCTTTTCCTTTTTCCCTTCGCAGCGAGAGTCTTGTGGTACTACTCCAAGCTTTACAAACAGCGGCTCGTGTTCAGCGTGCCGTTGTTATTCCTTTTCCTCTTCTCTGCCGTGCTGTTGCCGTTGCTTTTTGAGTTCTTGGCAATTAACCGCTTGTTGTGGCAAGCCTTGGCGGTCAACGGTCTCTCGGTGTGGGAGGTGCTCTTGCCTGGGCTTACGTATGCTCTCCTGATTGCGCTCTTGGGGCTTACGCGGGCGTTTGAGAAGCAAATCTGTTACTATGCGCAACGGACCACCTTTCGCACAGAGACCCTCCCTGATCGCATCGGGGTACAACCCGCGAAGATGGTCGTCTTGGCTCTCAAGGTAGTGCTTTTCCTCATCGTGTTTACCGTAGGAATCTATTGGCAGCGCTCGGAGGCGGGGCAGATACCGTTTTTTTACCTAGGTCTCTTTGTGGGGCTACCGCTTGTGGGCTCTGCCATTGTCGGTATGGGGGGCTCAGACGCTTCGCCTCGCTGGGCGCGTTTTCTGACAACTGTGGCGGCTCTCTTTGTGATTCTTTTGCCACTCTTCACCGCCGCGTTGAGGTAATTTTAGGGTAGAGGATTGTGGAAAACTAAGGCGTACATAAAACCGCCCACCTTTCCGACAAACTGTGGAAGGTGGGCGGTTTTATGTACGCGCTGTTGCTAGCGCCGCCGCAGTGCCTGTACCACCTGTCCCGTGTATTGCGTGTGTATGCCAGAGGTGCGTGCGGCGTAATAGGCTTGTACTGATGGGCTAAACCCCGCTGGGTCGAGCGGGGCGTGATAAAGCAACTCACATTCGTAAACCTCCACAGCCTCGGTAAAATAGGGGGTTTCGCGTTCGGTGTAGCGTGTGTGTAAGCCGAGTGCCGCGACCTTGTCGCCATTACGACCCGAGTGACTCCCCATATAGTCTAGCGTTTCGCTCTGACCCTCGTCAAAGACCATGACCGAGAAGTAACCCGCCCGCTCCATAAACTCGTGAGTATAACGTTTCGGAGTGACGTAGACCGTGATGGTCGCATTCCCCGACACCCAACTGTTTCCCAAACCACCCCACCCGATGGTCATCGCATTACACTGCTTACGGTCGCCCACGGCGAGTAACAATCCGCTCCCCTTAAACCAAGTAAAGGGATTATGGTTAAACTCTTGACAAACGTCAAAGGGCGTAAAGACAGGGCTCGTCTCGTTGTTCATTTCGTGCTTTCTTCTTGAATGTGTTGTGTGTCGCTGGTGCTAGGCTCGTTCGTCGCCCACACCGATGCACATCTGACTCGTGCTAGCTCCTACAATGCCTCCTCCCTCCACTCACCGATGTTGCGCTGCGCGGTGTCAAAGCTTACCCCAATAAGGCGCACCGGCTTTGCACCGCCTCGATATGGCTCAGCATACCCCTGCTGACGGATTTGCGCGATCGCCTCCTCGGGTGTCCCCGCAC
>CALHZE010000035.1 GCA_938040915.1 uncultured Bacteroidia bacterium
AAGATCGCCGTAGTGAAGCCCGTGAAGAGTATCTCGATCATTCCCGACACGAAAACACTCAAAGTGAGCGAGTCTATAACCTTAGTGGCGAAGGTTGTGCCAGAAAATGCACGAGAAAAAGGGGTTATCTGGAGCAGCTCTGACTCCGAAATTGCCTCAGTAGACCAGATGGGCAAAATCACCGCTCATAAGGTGGGTAAGTGCACGATAACCGCTAAGACAAAAGAAGAGAGAAGCACGGTAGCGGGGATGTGTGACGTGATTGTGTTAAAACCTGTAGAGAGTATCTCCGTTACTCCATCCTCTAAGACCCTCAAGGTCGGCGAAAGTGTTACCCTCACGGCTACCGTAGCCCCCGAGAACGCGAGTGAAAATGGGGTTACGTGGAGTAGCGCTGATACCAATATAGCTACAATAGATGCCACGGGCAAGGTAACTGCTAAGAACGTAGGAACGTGCACCATTACCGCCCAGACAAAAGAAGATGGAAGCTCGGTAAAAGGGACGTGTACGATCACCGTAGTGGAGAATAACGGCGGAGGTAACGGTGGCGGCACTTGGCAGCCCCAGACTCCGCAGGCGGTAGAAGATGCCGTATTAGCCTCGCTCTCAGTCATGCCAAACCCCTTCTCCTCACAGCTGCGGATCGATAATCCTGAGGGCATTACGGCGCGTTATGAGCTCGTTAATGCCTCGGGGCTTGTGGTGCGTTTTGGGTCGTTCTCTGCCACCGAGGTGTTGGTCGATACCGAAGCACTCCCCGCAGGGGTCTATTTTGCGCGTTTAGAGGCGCAAAATGGCGCGAAGAAGGTAGTGACGGTAATTAGACACTAGTCTTGTTATTATCGAATGCAGAAAGCCCGCTTCTTAGAGAGGCGGGCTTCTGTGTGTTAAGAGCGCACAGAAACACCTACATGACTAGTTCCCCACCCGTCTGCGCCTTAGGATCGCCCCATACAGACGTCACAACGTCCACAGTCGTCGACGACGGGGGTGACCTTTTCACCGAAATAGCGACGCAGGCTCACCTCGCGGCATATCGCGGCATGCCGAGCGTAGTCTACCATCCCCTCGTAACGGAGCTCGGTAAGCCGGTGTACTTCTTGCCAATAAGGGAGGTCAAAGCCCTCAAGGGAGTCGTCATCTGTCAAAAAAGAGAGCGTCCCGACCTCCCCCCCCAGCGCCGCATAGCGGAGGTAACCCTGCTGTGCGAGACGAGCGAGGAGAATCTGCCCATTCTCCGTTCTTCCACGAAAGGTCCTTTCTAAAAGAGAGCGTGGTAGCGTATAGACCCCCTCTTCTGGCAACTGCCCCAAAAGGAGTTGAAACAGCGCGTCGCTTGCCGAGTCCTGACACCGCACCCGCTCTATTTCACTGGGCGAGGCGCTGAGTGAGACAACATACTCAGACCTAGGGGGCGTCGCAAAGCGCACATAATCACTATTCTGTAGCACTTGTAACCACGAAGCGAACTGCACGAGATATTGCTTGTGGCGAGAAAGGAACTCTTGCGGCGAAAACGGGGCAGCGGCGACTCCATATAGCGACTCCCGACCATCGAAACAGTGTTGTAGGAGCGCGGCATAGAAAGTGCGGAGCGTCTCGCGCGAAAAACGCAGCTCCTTAAAACGATGCCTTTGGGTAACGATCTCTTCGGGGGAATAAAAAAGGACGGCTAACGCACCGTTGCCGTCGCGTCCGCCGCGCCCCGCCTCTTGGTAATACTCCTCAAGAGAGCTCGGCAAGCCTACGTGACAAACAAGCCTGACGTCGGGTTTGTCAATCCCCATGCCAAATGCATTCGTAGAGACCATAACACGCACCTCGCCACACATCCACGCTTCTTGCCGTTTCTTACGCTCTTCTGGCGACATCCCCGCGTGATAAGCCAACGCCTTAACCCCATGCATGGTCAAGTCTAAGGCGATAGATTCTGTCATCGCGCGCTGCCTGACATAGACAATCGCCGTGCCCGCCATATTCGCTAAAATGTGACGCAATTGCGAATTGGGACTATGTGTTTCCCGCACTGCATACTGTAACCCCTGTCGCTGAAACGTAGCACTAAAGTGCCGCGGGGCGCGGAGCGTAAGG
>CALHZE010000036.1 GCA_938040915.1 uncultured Bacteroidia bacterium
TGCTAAGATTGTGGTGAAGGATAAGGCGACCTCACAAGAGGCTGCTTCGCTTACGACCTCTGCTGAGGGTAAGGCAGAGTGTGACCTTGTGCCCGCGACCTATACCTACGAAGTAACGGCAAAAGGGTGTACCCCGATAGCCGCTACGGAGTTCGTGGTAGGAGCTGAGGAAAAGAAGATCGAGGTGACCATGACGGCAGTAGCGAATAACGACAACGCTGTGGAAGATGCGCTTTTTGCTTCCGTGGTGGTGACGCCCAATCCGTTTACCGCGCAATTGCGTATTGTAAATCCTGAGGGAGTTTCAGCGCGTTATGAGTTGGTGAATGCTTCGGGTGTGGTTGTACGTGCGGGCGTGATGCAGGGCAATGAGGAAGTAGTGGATACAGAATCGCTCCCCGCAGGGCTCTATTTTGTGCGTTTAATAGGTCAAAATGGCGCACAAAAGACGGTAAGGGCAGTTCGATACTAGTCGACGTCTCTTCGTAACAGGAAGCCGCCTTGTAAAGGGCGGCTTCCTTGTTTTTATGCGGCGCTCTTACGCGGCACGTCTGAGAGAGACAGTTGCACAAGACATAAAATCATATTCTTATATGTGTATGGCTTTGAGTATCTTTGCCCGCGAGATTATGACCGACGCACATGCCGATACGAAAAGCTGAGTTTGTGTGCAGTAGCCAGCGATTAGATCAGTGCCCTAAAACGGCAAAGCCCGAGGTTGCCTTTATTGGGCGCTCTAATGTGGGTAAGTCGTCGCTTATCAATATGCTCGCCGCAGAGAAGGGGCTCGCCAAGGTCTCGGGCATGCCCGGCAAGACGCGCCTTATCAATCACTTCCTTATCAACGAGGCGTGGTATCTGGTAGACCTCCCCGGCTATGGCTATGCGCAAGCTTCACACAAGCTGCGCGCCGGTTTTGAGGCGATGATACGCTCTTATATCCTCGGTCGCGAGACGCTCTTTTGCCTCTTTGTCTTAGTAGACGCTCGTCACGAACCTCTCAAGCAAGACCTCGAGTTTATCTCGTGGCTGGGCGAGAACGGCGTGCCGATTGCCATCGTCTTGACAAAGTGTGACAAGCTCGGTGCACGCACTCTCCAAGAAAACGTGGTGCGTTACCGGCAGACCCTATCGGAATTTTGGGAGGAGCTTCCTCCCTTCTTTTTAACCTCCTCTGCCTCAGGGCTCGGACGAGAGGAGCTGGTAGCCTATATAGAGAGCTTTATAACGGATTGACAAACGATTATGGACGGGTGTGATAAGAAGCCCACGACGGGCTTTCAGTTCTTTGGTGGCAGAGCTTCGGAGGCTCTCGCGCAGAAAATAGCAGCAGCGTATGGCACACAACTGGGGCGCGTACGCTTCCTTGAGTTTAGCGATGGTGAATTCCAGCCTAGCTTTGAGCAATCGGTGCGTGGCGATACGGTTTACCTCATCCAGTCTACTTATCCGCCCGTGAACAACCTTTTCGAACTCCTCTTGATGGCTGACGCCGCACACCGTGCCTCGGCATACAAGATCGTGGCGGTGATCCCCTATTTCGGTTGGGCGCGTCAGGATCGGAAAGACAAGTCGCGCGTGCCGATCGGCGCCAAGCTCGTAGCAAACCTCATGCAGGCAGCACACATCGACCGCGTGATGACGATGGATTTGCACGCCGATCAGATCCAAGGCTTTTTCGAGATCCCCGTCGACCATCTCTTTTCCTCGTGGATGTTTGACGAGTATATTAAGACCATCGACTCTGAGTCGCTGGCCTTTGCCTCGCCCGACATTGGTGGGTCGAAACGCGCTAGCACGTATGCACGTCACTACAACCGCCCGCTTATCATTTGCCATAAGGTGCGCGAGGTGGCCAACCAAGTTGCTGATATGACGGCCATCGGCGATGTCAAGGGGAAGGACGTCGTCTTGCTCGACGACATGATCGACACGGCGGGCACCATCACCAAGGCGGCAGACATGATGATGGCGATGGGGGCTCGCAGTGTGCAGGCGATGGTGGCACACGCCGTGCTCTCGGGCGAGGCTTATCAGCGCATCGACAAGTCGGCATTGACCAAACTGGTGGTGACAGACTCTATTCCGTTGCGTCTGGATCAGCCCCACAGCAAGATTGAGGTGCACAGTGTGGCAGACCTCTTTGCCGACACGATCCGCAAGGTCAACGAGCACCGCTCTATCAGTGAAAACTACGTCTTTTAACGATGCCGGCTCGCCCGTTCTTTCTCCTCTCCAACGACGACGGCATCGCAGCGCGCGGCTTGCAGGAGTTGGCGCGTCACCTGAGCGCGTTTGCCGATGTGTGTGTGGTGGCGCCCGAGTCGGGACGCTCGGGAATGTCACAGGCGGTAACGTCGGCGATCCCCCTGCGCTTTACCCCTTATGAGGGGGGGAGTGATTTTCCGCAATATTCCGTTGCGGGGACGCCTGCCGACTGTGTCAAGCTCGCCCTACACTCCATCTTACACCGTCGTCCTGACATGGTGATTGCGGGGATCAACCACGGGTCTAATGCCTCGGTCAACGTCCTCTACTCGGGGACGATGGGAGCTACCCTCGAGGGGTGTATTGCGGGTTACCCGAGCATCGGGTTTTCCCTGGTGAACCGAACCTTGGATGCGGATCTGAACCCCTACCTCCCTTGGTGTGAGGCGATTGTGAAGACCACTCTCCGCTACGGTTTGCCGCAAGGGGTGGCGCTCAACGTCAATTTACCGAGGCGCGCCGTGCAGGGGATTAAGGTTTGTCGACAAACGGCAGGGCGCTGGTCTAACGAGTTTGATCACCGACAAGACCCGTGGGGGCGTGACTATTTTTGGCTCACAGGCTCGTTTGAAAATCTAGAACCGGAGGCGGAGGACACCGACGACGCAGCCCTGCGCAATAGCTATATCGCGATTGTCCCCACGAAGGTAGACCTCACCGATACCGAGATGTTACGTCAAATGCAGCACTGGACGTGGGAATAGGGGAGTGGACGGATGGCGTTTGCGGGGGAGAAACGTTTTGACAATCTGTGGTTGGGGGTGCGTGTGGGTTTTCTTGTGCCACTCTTGTTGCTCGCTATCGCATTGCTCGTGATATACTTTCGTCTTGAGGCGGGGCAACATCTATGGGCGTATGCCTTGGGGGAGGGCATACCCTCGCGCTTGCTAAGTTTGGTAACGTTGGTCAATCTGGTGACGTTCCTACTTTCTATCCGCACCGATCGGTTACTTACCGCACGGGGCATCTTGGGGGCAACGATTGTCCTTGCGATATCTTCGGTGGCACTTAGGCTATTCCTTTGAGAATGCGCTATTTTCTTGTCGCAGGCGAACCCTCGGGCGATATTCACGCTAGCCACCTTATGCGGGCGCTCTGTGGCGTCGATCACGAGGCTTCTTTCCGTTACATCGGGGGCGATAAGATGCGAGCGGTGGCAGATGGGTGTTTGCGCGATATGCGAGAGCTCGCCATTATGGGCTTCGTTGAGGTGCTGACACACCTTGCCACCATCAAGCGTAACCTCAAGGCGTGTGAGCAGGCGATTGAGGCGTGGAAGCCAGACGTGGTCATCCTTGTCGACTTTTCGGGCTTTAACCTTAAGATCGCGAAGGCGGCACACCGAGCAGGTTTCCGCGTGGCATACTACATTTTGCCCAAACTATGGGCGTGGGGGGGATGGCGTGTAAAGTCGT
>CALHZE010000037.1 GCA_938040915.1 uncultured Bacteroidia bacterium
CCGCGGCATCCAGAGTATGACGTATATCTTCTGGGAGGAGATCCGTGGCGTATTTCATGACCAAGGGGTCTTTATCTTCTTCATCCTTGTCCCTTTGGCTTACCCGTTGGTTTATAGTTATATCTATTCGCGCGAGGTGGTGAGAGAAGTACCGGCTGTGGTGGTGGATGCGGATCACTCGGCTCGGAGTCGCGATTATATCCGTCGCGTGGACGCTACTCCTGATGTTGAGGTGGTGGGGCAGTGTGCTGACATCGAGGAGGCGCGCGATGTGTTGCGGCTTCGCGATGCGTATGGGGTGATTTACATCCCTGAAGATTTTTCGCGCAACCTCGCGCGTGGAGAGCAAGCGAAGGTGACAGTCTTCTGTGATATGAGTGGGCTGCTTTACTACAAAAGCCTTGTCCTTTCGAACACATCGGTCTCTCTTGCGATGAATAAGGAGATTAAGATCGAACGGAGTGGCGCCAGCACCGTCGCACAGGGAGAGCAGGTTGCCTACCCGATCGAGTATGAGGAGGTGGCGCTTTTTAATCCCTCTACCGGTTTCGCGTCATTTCTTTTGCCGGCGGTGTTGATTTTGTTGTTGCAACAGACTATGTTGCTGGGGGTGGGAATGTCGGCGGGCTCTATGCGTGAGGGGAATAAGTATAGAGATCTCATCCCACTCAGTCGGCACTATGAGGGGACGTTGCGTATCCTTTTAGGTAAGGGTCTTGCCTACTTTACGGTTTATCTTGCGGTGGCGGTTTATGTGTTGTGTGCTGTGCCGCGGATGTTTAACTTGGTGCAACTCCCTAACCCGTTGACATTACTCGGTTTTATCGTGCCTTATTTGTTGTCGTGTGTTTTCTTTTCGTTGACGGCGTCGGTGTTTATTAAGAACCGCGAGACGTGCATGATGTTGTTTGTCTTTACCTCGGTGCCGTTGCTCTTTTTGTCGGGAATCTCGTGGCCGGGGTCGTCGATCTCAACCTTTTGGCGTTATGTTTCTTATGCTTTTCCGTCGACCTTTGGCATAAATGGTTTTGTCAAAATCAACAGCATGGGGGCTGCGTTTCCCGAGGTGCGGTTTGAGTACATCGCTTTGTGGTTGCAGTGTGCTATTTATTTTGTGTTTTCGTTTTTTGTCTACCGTTGGCAGGTGATTCAGAGCCGTATTCATGTGGTAAAGGTGTATCGGAAGTCGCGCCCTGACTATCGTCCAGGCAAAGGGTGGCGGTTGTCTGGACGATAGCCGTGGCAGATGGCGGAGCGGATTCGTGTTTGTGTGGGGGAGAATCTACTCTCTTATGGTGTATGATAGGCGTTTCGTTATGTGGGACTCTGACCGCGGGTATTGTATTATCAAGAAAATACTATCTTTACGGTGCATGGTTGTGTGGTGCTAACCTGCACACTCTTTGAGAAATAGACAAAAAGAAATGGCGATGCGTCGTTTTATAGTGATAGGTATCTTTCTCCTTGCGGCACTTTCCTCTCTTTGGGCAGCGCCGACGGTGGCTAAAATTACCATAGAGGGGGTGGAATATGAGATCTATGAGCTCTCGGAAGCGCACCCCCAAGGGCAGAAATTGACTCAGAACCCAGCGAATCACAAGATCTCGCTAAGCCTTCGTAAATACAACAATACGAATCCGCCGACATTTCGCAATAGTGATTATGCTGCAGAGGGTGGGCAGGTGTGGCAATTGACAGATGGGCTTCGCGATTTCTACTATTTCCTCAGTGCTAATGGTACGGAAGGGGGAAAGAAGTTCGAACTTACGTGGCGTTGTTATTTTTTTGAAGCCGATGCAGACACACAGATCTCCTACCAAATGGAGCGTCTCGATGTCTTTTACCAACCTGATGGGACGGATCTGAAATTGTTGAACTCATACCGCGTACAGACACCCGAATTTAATACCTTTAAGGCTCGTGGGCAGCTTTCGTTGACTCAACCGATTGTTAAAGCAAAGGTGAAATTCCTTATCAAGTGCTACATTCGCAAGAGAGAGGCCGTGGGATTAACAAAGGTGGGGCTTGAGAGTTACTCACCGCTCTTCCGTTATGCAACGAGTGAGACAGACCTGACGGGGACTCCTCCCGAAGGGTCTTTGAAAACAGCAAGGGGGGAGACTAAGGTATGGAAGAACACAATCTTTCTTCTTGCCATTGACACCAATAAGAATTTTAATCTCTCGCCTAAGGATAAGGACGGTAATCCCTATCAACACACCATCAAAGAGAACTATA
>CALHZE010000038.1 GCA_938040915.1 uncultured Bacteroidia bacterium
TAACGACAAGGGGAAGATGAACGCCAAGAGTGAGGACGCAGAGTATATGCGCCTCTTAGGCAACCTCAAGGAGGCGATGGAGGCGCTACGGCTGCAGATAGTGCCTAAGGTGTATGCGTATGGGTTCTTGATAGCGTAATTGGGATCATTGTCCGTTCCTGACGCTGTGACAGATTAAAATGCCCGTCGCTTATACAAAAAGTCTCTATAGGCGTGTTATTTTTGTGGTGTCCAGATAGAATCTTTAGACTGCTGTAAGGATGAGATATACACTTCTATGGTTCCTCCTCGCGCTTCTTGTTCCGACTGCTTTTGCGCAACCGCGCACATTCCCACGCAACGTACTGGTCGAGGAATGGACCTCCTCGGTCTGTGGCTTTTGCCCACTCGGGCACGTGGGGATGGCGGCGCTTCGCGCCCAATTTGGCGAGCGGGTCATTCCCCTTGCACTCCACACCGCCAACCCTCTAGACCCGATGTATTTTGAGGGGTATGGGGCTGTCGCTTTTGAAGAGACTCCCACGTGTCGCGTACAACGTGGCGGGACGCTTGCCCCCCTCCTTGCAGCGCCAGCAGTGCAGCAGGCGTTAGCACAACCAGCCCTTGTAGAGATAACCCTGTCTGCCCGCCGTAGCGACGCCAACGTTGAGATAGAAGCAACCGTGGATGCCGAGGTCGACGGGGCACACGACATCGCGTTTGTGCTCGTGGCAGATCATCTTGTCGGGGCAACTTATGCGTGGCGACAAGCGAACTTCTTTTCTCAAATGTCTTACACCGGCGATAATCCCGCTGAGGCGCAATTCTACAAAGGGGGTGCGCGTGCTTATAACCCCTATCCACAGGTCTTTGAAGACGTCGTCTTAGCTTCCTCTTATCGTGGCGCCAAGAGCGACGCCACATTGCCGTCGTTAAAAAAGGGGGAAAAGGTGACCACCCACTACCGCCTTGCCTACCCTACACGCCCCGTCTTACAAGACGCCCTCCGTAATGCAAAGCTTTCTGTTGTGGCGATCGTCGCAACGCCTGCAGGCGAGATTCTCAATGCGGCGCGCGTTGCATTGGCGGGGCAAGAGCCTCCTCGCTATAAAGCCATGCTACAAGAGGGACTAGTGCACGGAGCGCTGGAGCCCATACCCGCCACCGACCTAGTGGCAGGCAGCCTCGTCACCGTAGAGGTCACCCCCGATGAGGGTTATCGTCTTGTCCCCGAGACACTCTATGCTTACAAGCGCTCTGACGAGGCAAAGACGCCCATCCTCATAGCCGAGCGTGAGGGGTTGCTACAGTTCACGATGCCCGAAGGGGATGTCGTGCTTACGGCACAGTTTGAGAAACTTACCGCCCCGAAGCCCAAGCGACGTATTACCCTAGACCCTGCCATGAGTGGCGGCACCCTCCACCTCTCGCCCGCAGATGAGGCACAGGTGGGGACGATGGTCGCCGTGCGAATCGTGCCCGCCAAAGGATTTCAGTATAAGGGTTGTTCCCTGCGCTACTTCAAGAGCGATGCGCCCTCGGTGTCGGTACACTTCCGCGACGACCACTTCCCGATGCCCGATTATGATGTGACCGTCTCCGCCGAGTTCGAATACGACCCGTCGCAAAATGGGAACAACGGCACAACGCCAGGGGGTGGAAACCAAGGAGGTGGCGGACTCGTTACACCGCCCGAAGATACGCCCTCGCCCGTAGAAGAGGCACTCACCGCGCTCCGCCTTCGCCCCAATCCGTTTACCACCCATTTACATATTGCGGGGTGGACGCCTGCCGAGGGGACTTACCAGCTCTATGCGGTTACGGGCGAGCTTCTCCGCACAGGGGCGATAGCGTCGGCGACTTTTGATATCCCGACAAGCTCGCTCCCTGCTGGGCTCTATTTCCTCCGTCTTTCTACAGCGTCTGGGGTCGTGCGCACCCTGCGCGTGGTAAAGCGATAGCGGAGGGGGGTAAGCGAGACACGAGAGTATATAAAAACTCCTCGTTTTCTGTACAAACGCAACGCGATGCGCCGGTATAGAAAACGAGGAGCGTCATTTTGATACACCCCCGTCACACACACGGCGTCGCAGGACTCTTGCTCTAGAGTTCCGCGACGCCGTGTGTATCACCTCTTGCCTGTTAAGACGCCGATGATAAGGGTCAATAGAGCACTAAGCCCTCGCGTTAAGAAGCGCGATATGAGGTTACGCGCTTGGATTTTCGCTTCGTTTTTTATCTCGTTCTTGAGGTCGTCCTTGTTCATGGTTCTTCTGATCTGTTGTTTTGACTCTCGGGGTAAACTCCCGCCCTTTCGTTGCGTAAATGTAGTCATTTTGGAGAGGAAAATCCCCCTTTCGCTCGCCGCAACTTCTACTAGGGCGCTTACGTTCCTTGCAACGAACCCCGTTTCATCTCAATGGGTAAACGTATAACACTTAAAGAGCCATGATAACCCCACGGAAATTCCAAAGATTTAGCACCCTACTTGTGATGACAACCCTTCTTTTTACGAGCTTCGGCGTAGAAGCCCAAGAAGTAAAGCTCCCCGCCCCCGATAAAAAGGGAGGTAGCTCGCTCATGGAGACTCTCTGGCAGCGCAAATCAGAGCGCGAGTTTAGCAATAAAGAGCTCTCACAAAAAGACCTCTCCAACCTCCTGTGGGCTGCCTGTGGCGTCAACCGCCCCAATGACGGGAAACGCACCAACCCCACGGCTCGGAATTTGCAAGAGGTTACACTCTACGTATTCTTTGCCGATCGGGTGTGTCGTTACGACCACAAAACGCACTCCCTAACTCAGGTCGCCAAGGGAGATCACCGTGCACTCCTTGCTTCGGGGCAAGAGTTTGTCCTCCAAGCGCCTGTAACCTTACTCATGGTCGCCAACATGGAGTCTTTTGGCGAAAAGGGCGATATCCGTCAATGGATGGGAGCTGTAGACGCCGGTATCGTGAGTGAGAACATCAATCTCTTTTGTGCCGCGTATGGGTTCGCCACCGTACCGCGTTTCACGATGGAGCGCGACGCGCTCACCAAGCTTCTTGGGCTAAGTGACAAACAGGTCGCCATTCTCAACAATCCCGTCGGCTATAGGAAGTAGTGGCGAAAGGAGAGACTAA